>BEHS01000167.1 GCA_002898895.1 bacterium HR16
TTTGCTCTTGCTGAGCTTCATAGCGCTTCTTTGCCACTTCCACCAGTTCCCGACGTAGAAGTGCCTGCAAATAGCGCATGGTGACATCCAGGCGCACCTCCTGGTGCATCTCCTGCACCTCAGCGGACATCGCTTCGGTCTCGGCACGGGCGGCGCGCGCCATCATCTGCAATCTTCCACCGGTGAACAGCGGCAGGGAAAGCTTCACCTGCGACGAGGTAAAGCTGTCGCGTGACGCCATGCGCATGGAGTCAGGCATGACCGCCGGGGCAGACGTCAACATGTTGTCTACCGTACCCTGCGCTAACCAGCCCGACACCGAAACCTGCGGCGATAACATGGCGGATACTGCGCGGGCGCGGGCAAGCGACCCTTCCCGACGCGCTTGCACCCCCTGCAGACGCGGGTTGTGCTTTTCTGCCAACGACAAGGCTTCCTGTAAAGTGAGGGCCTGCTGTGCCCATGACGGCACAGCCAACAGAAGCAACCACCCCACTACGAAAAGGCTTCGGTAGTACACGGTATACCTCCTCATTTTCACATTTCTATAGCCAATAGAATAATACGTATGTATTGTACGGGATGTACTCCCAAAAGGTCAAGGATAAGATTCGGCGTATTGACTGGGTTCTGCTTCTGAATATACAATAGGTACGGCAAAACGGTTCCGCGCGAGGAGGGAAACGCAAGATGTTCCACCTGGTCAGGCGAGCAGCTTTCATCCTGTGTTTCGCTTTATGGTGGGGCATACCTTTGCCGGCACAGCAGCTTGTTCCCCTACCGCACGACAGGGCGATTCGCGTTTATGTGGGTGTGTGGGACAGATTCCACAGCCCCTATCACAACAAGACGCGCTACCTGCAGATGACCGCAAACGTCGCCGCTTACCACCCTGTAGAACAGCCGAAGGTGGACACATTCGACGAACGCCGCATTCTCTCCTTGAAAGTGCCTGAAGAGGGAGGATGGGCGTACTTTCATGCGGAAGGCGATACCCTTAAGCTGGTCTTCCGCGTAGAAGATACACGCAAACGACTGGGCAAACTGCGCCTGATGGTTTTCGGGAAAGGGCTAATGGTGGGCGAGATCCCCGCCTCCGCAGACGGCGCTCGTCTTGCAGGTAGCCTGCGCTATGACGATGAGCAGCAGTACTATCTGGCGTACCTCTTCTCGAAGCGTGGCGACCTGCTGGCGAAACTGCTTATTGACCGCGGCTGGTGGGATGCGGTAGTCCCTCTCGTTATCTCGCGCCAGTTCGTGCCTTATCGCCCTGCGCCCCAGAATCCGGAACGAGTACCCGGATTGCGTTATCCCGACTACTTTTTCGGAGATGACGGGCAATGGGGTCAGCTGAAACCGCCTCCTCGCTTCATGGAGGAGCGATACATCACTCCACGTGCAGGCACGCTGGTTGTGCAAGACTACTCGAACGATACCAGCTTGGCAACAGGCGTCTACCCGATACAGTATCCTGCGCTGCGTCGACGATGGGTGCTAATCGATACCCTTAGCTGGGCGAATCCGCATGTGCGCGATAGCCAGATGCGCGAAGTTTTGCAGATGGAGCTGAAGTATGAACCGGCTGGCACCGACGAGGGGGATGTCATTCGGCCAGTCGAGGTGCCTCCCTACTCGCAGGGATATGCCTACTGGTATATCACCTGCCTGGGAGAAGCGAAGGCGATGCTGTATCTTCCTGAAGAGCGCAGAAGGTGGGGATGGAACCTGAACAACCTTGTGGAAGGCATCCATCAGCATCTCGCGGGGGAGAGAGATTTCCTGGCGCAGGCGTCTGCGCGCATTGCGAATCGCCTGCTGAAACAGCCAAAGTGGCAGCGCGAGACGGGACTGAAGTCGGGTGATGTGCTACCCGCCGGCAACCGCTATGTTCTGTACTTCGACGAGCCGACAGCCGGCTATCGCGCGGACAACCTGACACAAACCTTTCGCTTGCGGGTATATGCCGCTTACCCGGATGGCAATACGGAACCGATGGATGCCGAGGTGAGGATGCTACACGACCGCGCTCTGGTGGAACCGCGTCCTCCGTTTTCGCCAATTCCGTATTCTGTGAGAGTGGACAAACAGGGTGTGGAGGTTTCTCTTGGCAAGGGTTGGACGTATGAACTGCATGTGGAAGGCTATCCCGAAGCGAAGACAACGGTGTATTGTCCGAACGAGAGCGGCGAAATCCACCTGTTTGTCCATCGAAGTACAAAACCGTCCGGCGCTGCTGGAGACGGGAGATGATTTGCACACTGCTGGTAAAACTTTGCGAGATTCGGCAGGATATGCCATAATTTAGGTGGTACACAAGGGGGTGGATTGCTTGAGAAATACTCTTCAGGAAGTTCAGAAGGCAATACTCCGTCTTTCGTCAGAGGAGCTGGAGGCTTTCAGAGCATGGTTTGCCCAGTTTGACTCTGCAATATGGGACAGGCAGTTCGAAGAAGATGTCGCTGCAGGCCGCCTCGATGCACTTGCAGAGGAGGCTTTACGCGACCTGCGAGAAGGACGCTGCAAAGAACTGTGAAACATCGAGCATCGGTACGATTTTGGCAGTGCTACCACGCTTTGCCGAGAGAGATACAACGGCTGGCGGACAAATGCTATGACCTCTTACGTCGTGACCCTCACCATCCGTCCCTACACCTGAAGCAGGTCGGGCGCTTTTGGTCTGTTCGGGTAGGATTGCATCACAGAGCACTTGGTGTAGAGCATGAGGACACGATTATCTGGTTCTGGATAGGGACGCATGCAGATTACGATAATCTGATCAATCGTCAGTAGACCCTTTGCTTATTCCTTACTCTTTGCCCGTGGGTGTGCCTTTCGGTAAACCTCTTTCAACCGTTCACGACTGACGTGGGTGTAAATCTGCGTGGTGGTCAGGTTGGCATGTCCCAGCAGTTCCTGCACGGTGCGCAGGTCGGCTCCGCTATCCAGCAAGTGTGTGGCAAACGAGTGGCGCAGGGAGTGCGGTGTGGGTTTGAATCCGCTGTCCAGCTCCGGCGCATAGCGGTCTATCACCCGACGCACACTGCGGTCGGTCAGGCGCGTTCCCCGTGCGTTCAGGAACAACCAGCCTTCATCCCTCACCCGCGTTTTCGCCAGCAGATGGGGACGGGCGCGGCTCAGGTACTCGCTCAGTGCCTCCTGCGCCGCCCGCCCAAACAGCACGATTCGCGCCTTATTGCCCTTGCCCAGCACATGGATAGCGTTCTGGCTCCAGTCGATATCCTGCAGGCGCAGGCTGGTCAGCTCTCCCACGCGCATACCGGTAGCATAGAGCAGTTCCAGAATCGCCCTGTCGCGAACCGAGAGCGGGTCGTCGCCGGTGGGGGCGGTAAGAAGCCGGTTGACTTCCTGTTGTGCCAGCACCTTGGGCAGTTGCTGGTCGTGACGGGGGGCGTGCACAGCCTGCGCAGGGTTGCTGGATACGATGCCGCGATGCTGCAGATACTTGAAGAACGCCCGCAGTGCTGCGATTTTGCGCTCGATACTGCGCGGCGACATCGCCAGTCGGTGCAGCTCCGCCAGAAACGCGCGCACGGTGGCGGGTTGCACATCCTGCCAGCGCGTCTGGGGATATTCTCGCTCCAGAAACTCCGCAAACTGCACGATGTCGCGTGCGTAGCCGCGCAGGGTGTTCTCGGAAGCGCGCCGGCGGTGCCGCAGGTCGGCGGCGAAGGCATCTATCCAGGCGTAGAGGCTATCGCTGGATTCCATCGAGAAACTCCCTCAGCGACCGCTGTGCTCTTTCCACATTCGCGGCGATGCGTGCGTGACGATCGCGCACGGGCGGCTCTGGCTCCGGTAGCAAGCCAAAGTTCGCGTTCATCGGCTGGAAGTCCTTGCCTGCGTAATGACTGATGTAGTCCAGCAGTGCTCCCATCATGGTATCCGGCGGCAGTGTCACCGGTGGCATCCCCTTCACCAGACGTGCGGCGTTCAGCCCGGCAACGATACCGCACATCGCGCTCTCGATATAGCCCTCCACGCCCGTAATCTGCCCCGCAAAGAAGATGCCTGCGTCCGAGCGCAGCTGCAGGGTCGGCTCCAGCAGGGTCGGGGAGTGGATGTAGGTGTTGCGGTGCATCACGCCGTAGCGCACAAACTCTGCGTTCTCCAGTCCGGGCACCAGGCGAAACACGCGCTTCTGCTCCCCCCACTTGAGGCGTGTCTGGCAGCCGACCAGCCCGTATAGCGTGCCCTGCAGGTTTTCCTGACGCAGCTGTAGCACCGCGTAGGGGCGTTTGCCCGTGCGCGGGTCTATCAATCCTACCGGTTTGAATCGGCTGAAGCGGAGGGCGTCCCTGCCTCGCGCGGCAATCTCCTCGATGGGCAGGCAACCCTCGAAGTAACGAGGCTCCTCGAAGTCGTGCGGTTCCACCGTCTCCGCCGACAGCAGGGCATCCACAAATGCCTCGTACTCCTCGCGTGTCATGGGGCAGTTCAGGTAGGCGGCGTCCCCCTTGCCGTAGCGTGAGGCGACGAAGATACGCTCCATATTCAGCGTCATGGCATCCACGATGGGCGCAACCGCATCGTAGAAGTAGAGGCGTTTACTGCCCGTGAGCCTGCCTATCGCCTGTGCCAGCGCGTCAGAGGTGAGCGGACCGGTAGCGATGATGAGCGGGCGGTCAGGTAAGATGTCGGTTACCTCTTCGCGCACAATCTCTATCAGCGGGTGGGACTCCAGCCTCTGCGTTACCACCTGGGCGAACAGTTCGCGGTCTACCGCCAGCGCCTCACCTGCAGGCACAGCGACCTCCTCCGCGCACGCCAGCACTATTGAGCCGAGCTGGCGCATCTCCCACTTGAGCAAGCCCGAAGCAGTGGTGACGAGATTAGACTTGAAGGAGTTGGAACAGACCGGTTCGGCGAGGTACGCGGTGTGGTGCACCGGCGTCTGGCGCACCGGACGCATCTCGTACAGGCGCACTCGCACGCCCGCCTGCGCCGCCGCCCACGCCGCCTCCGAACCGGCGAAACCGCCCCCGATGATGGTGATATGGGTTGTTGTGCTCATTGTTCGTATCAACACCTGAATTGTGTCAACGGCTCGGACGGAGCCTCGCCCTCCAGACAGTACAATTGGAGGGTCGCGCGCTGTCGCTATCGCTACTTCAGTATACCCCACTCTGCGAAAGGGCACTAACTATGGCTATTGTAACCATCGTCTCTTCTGTGTCATCATAAAGGATGGTATTCTTTATTCTCAGGAGCAAGCCATGAACCGCCGGACAATCGCTTTTACGCTGGTGGAGCTGCTCGTCGTGATTGCAATCATCACGCTACTGGCGGCGATACTGTTCCCTGTGTTCGCGCAGGTGCGAGCAAACGCTCGACGCGCTTCGTGCATGAGCCAGCTGCGCCAGATAGGGATGGCGGCGCGCATGTACCTGCAGGATTACGATGCCCTCCCACCCCGATTGAGCGCACTGTATCCTGCGTATCAGCCCTCCACGCAGCTGTTCATCTGCCCGTCCGACTCGCAGAAGGGGCAACACCCGGGTAACCCGCGCCTCGAGGGCAACCTGTACCTGCCGACAGGGGTCAGCTACGACTACATTCCCAACTGGGGCATTGCGCACGAACTGGGCTGGTGGCAGCCGTTTCCCAACTACGGCGAGGGCAAATGGGGTGAGCAAACCCCACTGGTGGACTGCAACTGGCACTGGGCGACCTTCTTCAAGCTGGAGAACCGCCGCGACACCCCGCCGTCGGGCGTGAGGGGGTGGGTACTGGTGCTGTTACAGTCGGGCACGGTGAAGCCGGTGCATCTGTCGCTGTACCCCGACAAGTTCAGCCCGGATGGGCAGTAGTCGCAGGACGCTTTCCTTCTCTCGCGAATCCAGAAGCGATTAACCATTCGCGATGAGGAGGTTCACGCACGGTGAAACGCATTCGGGTTGGAGCCATCGGCACGGGGGGCATCTTCCGTGGGGCGCATCTGTCCGCCTATCCCGACCTGCCCTCCTGCCAGCTGGTGGCTTTGTGTGACGTTTCGGAACAGAGCCTGGCCGCTGCCGAGCGGCGCATGAAGGAGCTGTACGAACAAAAAGCACAACAGGCGGAAGAGCGCGGCGACAAGGAGACCGCCGAACGCCTGCGGCAAGACCTCAAAGCGGTGAAGCTGTATCAGGACGTACAGGCGATGCTCAAAGAGGCACGCCTGGACCTGGTGGACATCTGCACGCAACCCAACCTGCACGCGCCGATGGCGATTACCGCTCTGGAGGCAGGCGTGCATGTGATGTGCGAGAAGCCGATGGCGCGTACGTGGCTGGAGTGTATGCGTGTGGTGGAGACCGTTCAGCGTACGGGCAGGCTGTACCAGCACAACGAGAACTGGCTGTGGGACCCCTTCTATTACACCGCAAAGAAGCTGATCGATGCCGGCTGGATTGGTGAGCCGGTGATGATGTTCCTGGCAACCGCGCACGGCGGGCCGGAAGGCAACCCCAACTTCTGGGACGCCGAAACGGGCGGAGGCGGCTCCCTGCTGGATAACGGCATCCATGCTATCGGCGCGTCGTGGTATCTGTCAGGGCTGGAGAAGCGACCGACCGCCGTCAAAGCGGCGGAGCCGGTGGGCATCACCATCCGCATGCCCCAGCGCATCCTGTCGGGGCAGTTCCAGCAGGTGCGCGTGGAGGATGATGGGCACATCCTGATACGCTTCGAACATCCGCAGACAGGCGCATGGAGCACCGCCCACGTGGAAGGCTCGTGGAGCCATCGCGACTCGCCCGACACGGTGATTATCGGCACGATGGGCACCATCCGCTTCACCCACGAGAACGACAAGCGCATCGTGGTGGTGGAAGATGCCGCAGGGAGCTGCCGTCGCGTGGAGGCGACCGGGCCCACGTGGGAGTACTGGCCCTCTTCCTTCTACGGCGAGATACGCAACATGGTGGAGTGTGTGCGCAAAGGTGTGCGCTCCATCAGCGACGAAAACTTCGGGGCGGAGTGCTCCGCCATTGTGGGCGCGGCGTACCTCTCGCAGAAACGGGGCAAGCGCGCGGTCACGCTGACGGAGTTCAAACGCTTCGCGAACGACATCGCTCGCCGTTATCCCGACTCGGCGGACGCGGAGCTGATGAGCCGTCTGCTGCCCTGACGAAAAAATTTGCGAAAAAAATGCTGTAAAAGAGGGCAAAAACGCCCGTTGTGGTACGATTCTTGCACTATATAGGGGTGGGAAAAGTGACAGGAGCTCATCTGCGAAAGCAGATAGCTTCCCGGGGCTTTGACAACATCTCGGAACCGAGCACGGCTGCGACCGTTCTGACTGGAGGCGCACTGCTGGTTCTACGCTATAGACGCCGCAGCTAATTGCGAGTGAGCTCGTGTGTAGTGGTCCCAGGACGCTGTCCCCCCGCGTACCTGGGACCTGTTTTTATCTCTATCGTTTTGCCAGCACCTCGCGCTCGTAGCGGCGCACTTCTTCCAGCCATGCTGCGCCGGCGGGCACGCCCTGCGTCTCGCAGTAGTAATCCCACACCGCGCTGTAGGGCAGGGTCTTCAGATCTTCCATCAACGCGAGGCGAGCGGTGCGGTCGCCGGAGGCTTCCAGATCTTTGAGCGTTTGCGTTGGCTCCAGCAGGGCAATCAACAGCGCCTTCAGCATTGCCCGTGTGCCGATAACCCACGCCGCTACCCGGTTGATGCTGGCGTCGAAGTAGTCCAGCCCGATATGCACGCGGTGTAGCGCATCTCCGCGCACAATCTCCTCGGCGATGGAGCGGGTTTCGTCGTTGAGTATCACCACATGGTCGCTATCCCAGCGGATACCCCGGCTCACGTGCAGAAGTATCTCCGGCAGGAATAGCAGTACCGCCGAGATTTTGTCCGCAATCTGCTCGGTGGGGTGGAAGTGCCCGGTGTCGATGCATATCAGCAGTTCGTGTTTCACCGCGTATGGCAGATAAAACTCCCACGACCCCGCGACGTACGACTCCGAACCGATGCCGAACAGTTTGGACTCCACGGCGTCTTTGACGTATCGCTTGTCCAGCGGTTCTTTGTAGATGGCGTCCAGCGACTCTTTCAGCCTCTGGCGTGGCGACCAGCGGTCGGCAGGGAGGTCCTTTTCGCCGTCGGGTATCCAGAGGTTATGGATGCACGCACTGCCCTGCGCTTTGCCCATCGCCTCAGCGATTTTACGACAGGCGATAGCGTGTTCCACCCAGAACTGCCGTACGCCGCTATCGGGGCTCGCCAGCGTCCAGCCGTCGCTGGCTAACGGATGGGCGAAGAACGTGCCGTTGAAGTCCAGTGGGATACCGTGCGCCTTAGACCAGTCTATCCAGCTCTGGAAGTGCTTGGGTTGCAGCTGGTTCCGCTCCACCCTCTCGGGGTAGTCCACGTAGAAGGCGTGCAGGTTCAGGCGGTGCTTGCCGGGGATGAGGCTGTATGCCTTCAGCAGGTCGGCGCGGAGCTCGTCGGGCGTGCGGGCTTTGCCGGGGTAGTTGCCGGTTACCGCCAGTCCGCCGCCCAATTCCCCTTCGGGGTTTTCGAAGCCGCCTACGTCGTCGCCCTGCCAGCAGTGAAGCGAGATAGAGACCGCCTTCATCTGCTCCAGCACCCTGTCGGTATCCACACCATAGGCAGCGTAAACCTCTTTCGCGTGCTGATAGTGGTGTTCAATCGTCT
>BEHS01000168.1 GCA_002898895.1 bacterium HR16
CTTGTGCCAAATGTACTCTTCTGTCCACAGCCAGCCCTGCTCGCGCAGCTTCAGAATGAGCTCGATGACGTAGGTGTGTCGTTCCCCGTTGACCACGCGCTCCTTGATGTTCAGCACGAAGGAGCCGGTGGGCTTGAGCACGCGCTTCAGCTCGGCGGAGATAGGCAGAAACCACTCCACGTATTCGTCAGGGTGTACGCCTCCATAGATGTGCTTTCGCTGGTCGGCATAAGGGGGCGAGGTGACGATGAGGTCTACGCACTCATCTGGCAGCTGTGGTAGCCAGTCGCGGCAGTCACCTTCCACAATCTGATTGATAAACCTCTCCAGACCACCGTTTGCAGACATGCTTCAGCATACCCCCTTGTTTATTATACTCTTATGCGCCCGTTTCAGCTACCCATCGCCCTGCACAAGCCGTCTGATGCCTTCCGATACCGTCCCGTCCGGTGCTTTCCACACCTCGATGCGCTTGCCCAGCTCTTTCGCCCGCAGACACAACCTTTCCATGACACCTCCTGCCCGCACCCATACCGCAAACACCACATCCGCCAGCGCGAACACCAGCTCGTCCCTCCGCTGGTTGTGCAAACCCAAACTGCCCGCGTCCAGCGGAAACGGCGAGAGTGCCAGGTCGCGGTCGGCACGAAACTCCAGCTCATACAGACGCGCGGTGGCAAAGAGCGGACGGTTCAACCCATCGCCCAGTGCGTCTATCAGCCCCCTGTCCAGCACGGTGATGGACGGGCGTTCCTGCCGGATGGCTGCCAGAGCCACACGCTGATAGGGTGAGGTGTTGTGTCCGGTGACGGGGATGCCTCCCTCGCGAATTGCCTGTTGAGCGATTTCGTCTACCGCTTCCAGAGCCAGATGGGACGCGCCCCGCGAACACGCCACCGCGAAGCGCCAGCCCTCCTGCAACAAGCCCATCTGTCCATGCGCGAACAACACCGGCGGAGGTTGCTCGCAGAAGGATTCCAGCGTGAGCGGGTAGAGCCGGTGTTGTGCGGTTAGCACCTGCACTCCGTATCGACGCACGAGCGCGTCCAGCTGAATGAACCGCTGTCGCCACCCGGCATCCGGCGAGGTCAAAGCGGTCGCCGCCTGTGAGGAAAGCCCCCACTCTCTCTGCAGCTTTTCCACAGGCGTTGACAGGAACTCGTCCACAGAGACCTGCGACCGCGCCCACTGGTGCAACACCTGCGCAATCTGGCGCTCGCCCAGATTCGGCACGCAGGTAAGTAGCAGGGCGAATCGAGAAGGTAGCCAGTCTCTTTTCGCAGTTGCCATCGTGCCTTGTGATTCCTCGTATAAGAAAGCTTCTCCTGCAGGAGGAGAATCAAAGGCTGTCTCGAAGATGTTGCCGATGTGTTTGTTGGAGGAGATGCACCATGCGAGTTCTCATCACCGGCGGAGCCGGACATCTGGCAGAGTTTGTGACAAAGAGCCTGTGCACAGAGCATGAAGTTGTATTAACCGACCGACGCCCTTTACCGGAAGACTGCGATGATATACGCCGCGACCTGCCGTTCCTGCTGGGAGATTTGACCAGCAAGGAAGACTGTCTTCGCATCGCCGAAGGGGTGGATGCCATCGCCCATTTAGGAGCCATCGCAGGTGCGGGGCCTTACACCTTTGCCACTAACACGGTGGGCACATGGAACCTGTACGAGGCGGCGCAGTGGCACGGTGTAAAGCGCGTGGCTTTCGCCAGTAGCATCAACGCGCTGGGGTTAGGTCCCTACCGCATCTCGGAGAAGGGATTTCCCTTACAGAAACTGCCTGTCGATGAAACCGTGCCTGCCGACCCGCAGGATAACTACGCGGTATCCAAATACGTCAACGAGATCACAGCGCGCGCATTCTTCAGCGCATATGGCATCCGTACCCACTGCCTGCGCCTGTGCGCCATCTGGCGACCCGATTGGTTTGAACACTATCGCCCTCGCCCGCTGGAGCAGCTCAAGCGTCCCGGCCACGAGGGTTACCTGATAAGCACATGGCACTACGTACATTCGGTGGACGCGGCGGAGGCGTTTCGTCTGTCGCTGGAGACGGACGACGCTCCCGATTTTGCCATCTACTACGTGGTAGCGCCGCTCACAAACCGTCCCGAACCCACACGAGACCTCATCGCCCGCTTCCTGCCCCAGTGGTTACCTCTGGCGGAGGGTATTGAGGGCAGGCAGGGACTATACAGCACCGCGAAGATAGAGCGTGAGCTGGGATGGCGGGCGCGTCACCTGCTGCCCGAAGAGAACCTGACAGGAGGCACTCCATGAAAATCACCGAAGTGCGTGTTATCCTCACCTGTGCCGGGCGCAACTATGTGCTGGTGAAGGTGATGACCGATGAGGGCGTGTACGGCGTGGGCGACGGTACGCTGAACGGGAGCGAACTCGCCGTTGCCGCGGCGATTGAACACTGCTCTCATCTGCTCATCGGCATGGACCCGCAGCGCATCGAGGACATCTGGTACTTCCTTTACCACCATACCTACTGGCGCGGTGGTCCCGTGTATGCGGCGGCAATCGGCGCGATAGATATCGCACTGTGGGACATCAAGGGCAAAGTGGCAAACATGCCGGTGTATCAGCTGCTGGGAGGGGCGGCTCGGGACAAGATATTGTGCTATGGGCACGCCGGAGGGCGCACGCCGCAGGAGGTGGAAGAAAGCGTCCGCAAGCTGCAGGCAAAGGGGTACAAGGTCATCCGCGCCCAGATAGGCGGATACGGCGGTTCGGGGATGGTGCGTACCGAGCCTCCACCCCGTCCGGGCGTTCCGCCGACACAGTACTTTGACCCCACACCGTACATGCTGGAACACGTGAAGCTGTTCGAGTACCTGCGCAAACAGCTGGGCGATGCAGTGGAGCTGTGCCACGACGTGCACGAGCAGCTGACCCCCATTCAGGCGGCGTGGCTGGCGAAGCAGCTGGAGCCATACCGTCTGTTTTTCCTGGAGGACGTGCTGCCGCCGGAGCAGATACCCGGCTTCGCGCTGGTGAGACAAGCCTCCACCACACCGCTGGCGATGGGGGAGATCGTACATAACCGTTATGACGCCCTGCCTCTGCTGCAAAATCGGTGGATAGACTATCTGCGTTGTGCGCCTATGCACGTGGGCGGGATCACCGAAATGCGCAAAATCGCCGCCGTTGCCGAGACATTCGGTGTGCAGATGGCGTTTCACGGCGCAGCAGACTTGGGACCGATTGCGCAGGCGGCGGCAGTGCATCTGGACATGGTGATACCTAACTTCGGCGTACAGGAGTGGGTGACGTTCCCCGAGCAGGCATACGAGGTCATGCCCGGCGCGTGTGAGTTTCGAGATGGTTACGCCTACCCGCCAGAACGCCCGGGCATCGGGCTGGACATTAACGAGGAGCTGGCAGCGAAGTATCCTTATCAGCGGGCATTTATGCCCATCGTGCGCCGTGAAGACGGGACGATGCATCGATACTAGGGGAGAGGCTACACACCCCTCCCCTACCGCACCTGCTGCTCCTACTGCGTGCCGGGTGCTGCCATGTTGGGTGGTGCTCCTCCACCGGGAACCGGCGGAGCCGCTTGCACCTCGCCTTCGCGACCGTTGCCCTGCACTCCGCCGGTCATCCCCCGGTAGAGGAAGAAGCCGACCACGAGCAGCACCAGCACGATGATGGCAATCGCCAGCGGAGCCGATACGTTCTTGTTCATGGTTTTTCACCCCGTCCCATGTTACTTACGGAGGCGTGCAGACATCGTCCGACATCAGCACCGGGTAGTATCCCCACTCATACGGGCGGTCGGGCTTTGGATTGGGGTTGTTGGTAGAGCGTGCCCATTTGGAGTGCCCGTCGGCGTACACGAAGTTCATGCCGCCCTGGTGCCTCGGGTTGCCCTGATAGAACTCCCAGCCACCGCGTCCTTCTGGCCAGTAGAAGCGGGGCTGGCTGTCCAGCGGACCCAGGAGGCAATTGCGCCAGCTGAAGATATAGTTGTTGTCGGCGATAATGCCGATGTTTGCGGGCGACTGAATCGCCGCCAGAGACACGCCGGTGCTGCTGCCCAGGATGAGCTCGTTGATGCCGTACTCCACGAACGGCACGATGCGCTTCCTGTCCGGGTCCCCGCAAACCCACAGTGCATACGAAGCCACGTAGGTCGTGCCTGCATAGCTGGGACAGTCGAACAACCCGCCGTTCTTCACGTACGGGTAAATCATCGTCGCCCAGTGCTGCTTGGGATGAGCGGGGTTAGTGGTGAAGTACCCCACATCCGGACAGCCACCGGGCCACGGCTGCGGGAAGAAGGTTTCGTCATAGTCTTGCACGTACATGTTTACTGCCAGACCAATCTGCTTGGTGTTGGACAAGCAAGCGGTCTTGCGTGCGCTCTCGCGTGCCTGCGAGAAGACCGGAAACAGAATGGCTGCCAGTATCGCGATAATCGCGATAACTACCAGCAGCTCAATCAACGTAAAGCCGTTACGTCGCATGGTTGAAACGACCTCCTCGAACGAGTTGTTGTGTTTATCGCTAACGCCTGCTGTCGCAGACGATTGCTACCTGTTTGATTCCTCCGGTGGCGCGCACGAGGCGCGAGTGACCAGTTCCACCGGCAGCTTTTCGTGCACGCTTTCCAGAACGGCGCGGTGCGAAAGGATCCTCAATAACACATCAGCCGCTCGCCTGCCCATCTGGTACAGTGGCTGGCGCAGGGTGGTGAGCGGCGGGTTCAGATAGCGCGCCGATACAGGGTCGTCGGTGCCCAGTACGCTCAGCTGGCGTGGGATGGCGATACCCAGTTGCTCCGCCAGCGCCATCACATCCAGCGCGAGGAAGTACCCCGCGCAGAATACTGCCGTCGGCCGCTCCGGCGCCAGTAGAAGGTCCGTTAGCGCGTTTCGCGCGGACGGCGAAAGGTGCGTATCATCATCAGGACGGATTATCCAGCGTTCACCCACCGGAATGCCCCATGCCTGTAGCGCGTTCAGGTACCCCGCCAGCCGGTCACGGCAGTTGGTGCTGTTTTCTGAGCCGTTGACGTACGCAATGCGCCGGTGCCCAAGGTGCAGCAGGTATTCTATTCCCCGTCGTGCGCCGCTCTGATTGTCGCTGTCTATTGTGGGGAAGGCTACCGGCTCCTGCCATGATGCTCCAACCGCTACCAGAGGGATCCCCTCTCGCCAGAGGGATGTCAGCACACCTAAACTGTCCACCGGAGGAGCCACCACATAAAGGGCAGTGTTAGGATAGCGTTCGGGCAAGGCTGCCCACCCTTCCACAGGCGTCGGAGCGACCATCAGGTTCATTTTCGCTTCGGCGCACACGTCGCATAGAGCCCGAAAGAGAGGACCATGATAGGTATGTTCTACCACATCGGCGGGCGAGCTGACCACGAAGGCAACCTGCTTGGTACGCGGTGCGGTGGGCACGCAGGCATAAATCCCTGCACCTCGTTTACACTCCAGCCATCCTTCCTGGCAGAGGGTTTCAAGCGCACGCGACACGGTGCCGATGCTCACACCAAACCGCTCGGCGAGCTGTTGTTTCGTCGGCAGGCGGTTGCCGTACCGTCCCTGCTGGATTTCCTCCAGCACCTGCTGTCGCACCCACACATGTTTGACTTTCACGCTGTTCCTCTTCCGTCCGTGAAACGGGATGAAAAATGATGTCAGAGCGTTATAGAACTATGTTACTACAAGTATAGATGTTTATGCCTAAAGAGTCAAGTAGTTTGGGATAATTTTTTGAAAAAATTCTGAGACGTTAAATAGAAAGTTATAGTATAGTAAATATCCATACATTTCACTGCCACAATTGTTCTGCCAAGAGTGCTCCGTAGCTCGACACAACGTTGACGCCTGATAGCCAAGCAATAGTCTGTCACGCCTTCCATACAGACACGCCCGGGCAGGCACAGCCGAAACCTTTCCGGCACGCCTGTTGTCGATACAAGCAGGAGGATGACTACCTGTGGATCGCGGGGAATTGCCTCCGGTGCTTCTATTCTGGCGTGAGCACCTGGCTACTGCTCTGGTGTGGCTGGGGATAGCCTTTATCGTACTGCCGATGATGGCTCTTGCGCTGGTTGCTGCAAAGCGGTTCACCGAATTCGCAATCTCGCATCCACCCCTGCACCTGCCGTCTCACATCGCTGTATCGCTGCTTCTCGCAATACCTGCCGGCGCCAGTCTGTTCGCTTTCGGCGTGTCTCTGCATAACCATCTGCTACATCCTCCCTCTACCTCGGAAGAGGCTCTGCAGCGTTTGCGAAGAGGAACGCTCTGGGGCAGTTTATGCGGGATCACGATTTCCTTGACTTTGCGCGCTGTTGGTATTGGTGCAGAGATGCTGCCCCTGTACGCGCTGGTGGTCGGCAGCGTTCTTGGGTTGATAGCCTTTGCGCACCCTGTTGATTTGCATACATCGGATTAGATACGCTATACTAGCGTTACTAAATTGCCTGGAGAATCGAACCATGCCCGACACTCGCGAGGTGAAGACTGTTTGTCCGCATGACTGTCCAGACACCTGCGCCATGCTCGCCGTAGTGCAGGACGGTCAGTTGCTGGGCGTACGCGGCAACCCGCATCATCCCATCACACGTGGCTATCTCTGTTGCAAAGTGGCTCACTATGAAGAGCGCGTATACAGCCCTGACCGCGTGCTGCACCCGTTTAAGCGCGTGGGTGCGAAAGGCGAGGGCAGATTTGAGCGCATCTCGTGGGAGGAAGCGCTGGACACTATCGTCGCGCGATGGAAGCAAATTATCGATAAGTACGGCGCGGAAGCCATCCTTCCTTACTCCTACGCGGGCACAATGGGCGTGGTGAACATGTCCGCCTGCGATGGACGGCTGTGGAATCGGCTGGGCGCAAGCCGCCTGCTACGCACGATATGCTCCTCTGCTGCCGAGGCTGGCTACGGCTACACAATGGGCTGGTCGGGGGGGATTGACCCTGAAGGGCTGATATATGCCAAAACCATCATCGTATGGGGGATGAACCCTGCCAGCACCTGTACGCACCAGATGGCGATCCTGCGCGACGCCCAGAAGCAGGGAGCAACGCTCATCGTGATAGACCCCTTCCGTACCCGTACCGCCGAATGCGCCGATTGGCACGTTCACCTCGAACACGGGACAGACAGCGCGCTCGCGCTGGGCATGATGCACGTTATCTTTCGTGAAGGGTTGCATGACGAGCAGTTTCTGCGCCACCACACCGTTGGCTGGGAAGCGCTTCGCGAACGGGTGCTGAGCGAATACGCCCCCGACAGGGTGGCTCAGATAACGGGCGTTCCTGCAGGGGACATCGAGCGCCTCGCCATCACCTACGCCACGCAACGCCCATCCGCTATCCGTCTGGGCTACGGTATTGCCCGCAACGCCAACGGCGGGATGATGGTGCGCACCATTACCTGCTTGCCCGCTGTGATAGGCGCATGGCGCGAACCGGGTGGTGGATTGCTCCTCTCCACCAGCGCGCATTTTCCCCTGAACATGAAAGCGGTAAAACGTCCCGATTTGCTCAGAGGCAACCCGCGCGGTGTGAACATGAACCAGCTGGGTGAGGCGTTGTTAACTCTGAATGACCCGCCTATCATGGCGTTGTATGTGTATAACTCCAACCCTGCTGCCGTCGCGCCCAACAGCAACCGCGTGATACAGGGCATGTTGCGGGACGACCTTTTTACTGTGGTGCACGAACAGCTCTGGACGGACACCGCCCGCCTGGCGGACATCGTGTTGCCCGCTACCACGCAGATGGAGCATCTGGACCTGCACACGTCATACGGGCATCTGTACGTGCAGTTGAACCAGCCGGCTATTCCGCCACTGGGCGAGAGCCGTCCAAACTGGGATGTGCTCTCCGAATTGGCGCGACGGATGGGCTTCGAGGAAGAGTGCTTCCGCGACACCGCCGAAGACATTATTCGCCAGGCGCTGGACAGCGACCACCCGTATCTGCGGGGAATAACTTATGAATATCTGCTGGAACACGGCTTCGCCAAGCTGAAGACACCATCCGACCCGTTCACGCCCTATCTACACGGCGAACCACATTTCCGCACCCCTTCGGGCAAGATAGAGCTCTACTCGGAGCGAGCACGACAGGACGGCTATGACCCATTGCCTGCTTACACCCCCGCCGAAGAGCCTGACGCTGACCGGCAGAACTATCCTTTGAAGCTGATGTCGCCCGCTGCGCACCATTTCCTGAACACCTCTTTTGCCAACCTGGAGCGGATGCAAAAGGGCGAGCGAGAACCGCGTATCTGGATGCACCCGCAAGATGCGGAGGCGCGCGGTATCCAGCAGGGCGACTGGGTGCGTGCCTACAACGCACGGGGCGAAGTGCTGCTGCGGGCGATGGTCAGCGCAGAGCATGTGAGGCCGGGCACTACGTGGTCACCCTCCTTGTGGTGGCACCGGGATAG
>BEHS01000169.1 GCA_002898895.1 bacterium HR16
TTCCGATCTCACAATGATTGCCCTGGCAGCGGTTCTGGCTTTTCTGCTTTCCTCTCACGCCGCCAGCGGTCAACGCCAGCCCATTATCCTGCGGCGGGAATACAGTCTGTACTATGTGCTGACCTTTCTGGAAGGCTGCCGACGCCAGATATTCAGCACCTTTGCTTCGTACGTGCTGATACTGGTCTATCAGACGCCGGTACAAACCATGCTTTCGCTGGCTTTTCTCAACGCTGCGCTGGGAGCCGTCGCCGCGCCAACGGTCGGGCGACTGGTAGACCGCTACGGGGAGCGGCGGATGCTCACACTGTACTACATCCTGATTGCCTGCGTCTTCGCCGGTTACGCTACTTTTCGGGATGTGCGCTGGCTATATGCGCTGTTCGTCACCGATAGTGTGCTTTTTGCCTTCAGCATGGGTATTACCGTGTTTTTGAACCGTATCGTGAGTAAGGGTGACCTGACGCCCAGCCTGGCGATGGGTACCACCATGAACCATGTAGCAGCGGTCATCATGCCTGTGCTGGGGGGCGTGTTGTGGAAAGCGCTCGACGACTACCGCATCCCGTTCTGGATAGGCTTCGGAGTGGTGTTTCTCTCGCTGATTGCGGTGCAGCGCATCCCCGCGCCGCGCGAATCACTTCTTGCGGCTGAGCAGGTGCATGATGGCGCTGGCTAGTTTGTAGGGGTCGTGACGCACCACATCGGTCTGACTGATGAAGTCGCCCGCGATAGTGCGATAGCCCATAGCGCGAATGCGGTCGATGTCGGGTTCTACGAACTCCGCTCCCGATTGCCGGTATCGCTCCAGCAGTTCCGGTGAGGGGCGCGTGGTGTTTACCAGCACATAGTCGAACAGGCGCGGTGGGCAGTGCGCCTCGATAGCGCGCACGTGGTCGCTGGCGGTGAAACCGTCGGTCTCGCCGGGCTGGGTCATGACGTTGCATACGTACACCCGCAGGGCGTGGCTGTGGCGGATGGCGTTGGCAATGCCCTCTACCAGCAGGTTGGGGATGATGCTGGTGAACACGCTGCCCGGACCCAGCACGATAACATCCGCCTCGCGAATGGCTTGCAGCGCTTCGTCCAGCGGGCGGACGTTGGGAGGATTCAGCATCATCTGCCGGATTTTGAGGGGTGAGCTGGCGATGGCGGTCTCGCCTTCGATATATGAACCATCCTCCATTTTGGCTTTCAGGCGCACGTGGTCCAGCGTGGAGGGCAACACACGTCCCCGTATCGCCAGAACTTTGCTGGTTTCGCGGATGGCACGCTCGAAATCGCCCGTGATGTTGGTCATGGCGACGATGAGCAGGTTGCCAAAGCTGTGCCCGCCCAGCCCCTCGCTGCCGCGAAAGCGATACTGGAACAGCTCGGTCATGATTGGCTCTGCATCGGCGAGGGCGACCAGACAGTTGCGGATGTCCCCCGGAGGCAACACGCCAAACTGCTCGGTGAGCCTGCCCGAACTGCCTCCGTCGTCGGTTACGGTAACGATGGCGGTGACGTTGCTGGAGTACTGTTTAAGACCACGCAGTAGCGTAGATAGCCCTGTGCCTCCACCAACCGCTACCAGTTGCGGACCGAGCTGCAGGTTGCGTCGGTTGTAGATGATGTGTGCGAGACGCCTCCCCGCTACAGGGTCTATCGCGCAGGCGATGGTGCGCACCAGCCCGCGCACCCCTATCGCGCTCATAAGCAGCCCCAGCAGAGCCACACCTGCCCCCGCGAGAGTCAGCACAAGGCGTCCGTGGGAGCCTAAATGGAAACGCTGTGAGGCTTCCTGTACATGCCGATGGAGCCATGCAAGCCATTCGGGCGATTGCACATCGATAAGGATGAGTAGCCCCGCGAACATGATGACCGTGCCCAGCATCGCCAGCAGAAGCCAGCGTTTAACCAGCATCCCGGGCATCAGCCAGCGGGCGCTTGGCAATCGAAGGATATGCTGCAGGCTCCATCCGTCGCGCATAGGTATTTACTCCGCTTCCGGCACCGGCTGCGGCTGACGTCGCACATCCCGATGCTGTACGTTGACACGGTAACCTTTCTCTCTCAGGAACTGTACCACCTGCTCGGCAATAACCACCGAGCGATGTCGTCCACCTGTGCAGCCGATGGCGATAGTGAGGTACGCCTTGCCCTCGCGAATGTACTGTGGCAACGTGAACTCAATCAGCTCCTGCAGTTTGCGGATGAAATCGCCAGCCAGCGGGTCGGCAAGCACGTAGTCGCGTATCGGCGCGTCGCGCCCGTCCAGCGGGCGCAGGTATGAAATATAGTGCGGATTCGCCAAAAAGCGCACATCGAACACCAGGTCCGCCTCCGGCGGAATTCCGTACTTGAAGCCGAACGAGACCACGTTGACCGCAATGCCCGCCGTACGCTCCATGATGGCGTATTCGGTTTCGATGATGGCGCGAATCTCATGCGGCAACAACAGAGAGGTATCCACTACCCTGTCCGCATTGGCGCGCACCTCCTCGAGCAGGGCACGCTCCGCACGGATGCTCTGCAGAATGGTGGGGTGTTCCCGGAATAAGGGATGTTTGCGGCGCGTTTCCTTGAACCGTTGCACCAGCATCTCGTCACTGCAGTCCAGGAAGAGTATCTGGATGGGCACGCCCTGCTCGGCAACTCGGCGTACGTTGGGCAGGGTCTCCGCAAACATCTCGCCGCAGCGGGTATCGATAACCAGCGCGACGTGCTGCATCTGCTGGGGGTGCTCCTTACTCAGCTCCACCAGCATCGGTAGCAGGCGGGGCGGCAGGTTATCCACGCAAAAATAGCCCAGGTCCTCAAAGATATGGGAGACGAGCGTCTTCCCCGCCCCCGACATGCCGGTAATCAATACCCAGCGTTTGTGCTTCATACGGTTCTCCTTAGCGGTGCGCCACGTGCCACTATTATTGTTCCACGTCACCTGTGCTTTTCGGGCGCGATGGTGTGGCTGAGTGCGCTGCTGAAGATGCTCATCACGATAGAGCCGAACAGTGCAGCGCCGAAACCGTTGACGTCAAACTCCGTCAACATCTCGCCAGCCAGCCAGAACAGGATGGCGTTAATCACCAGACTGAACAGCCCAAAGGTCAAACAGTTCAAAGGCAGGGTAAGCATCACCACGATGGGGCGGATGAAGGCGTTAATCAGACCGATTACCAGCGCGGCAATCATCGCGCCCCAGAAGCCGCTTACATACAACCCCAATCCCAGCAGCTTACCAAGCCACACGGTCAGCAATAACGCCACGGCGTTCGCAACCCAGCGCAATATCAGCCCGACCACGTTTGCTCCTCCTTGTGTAGTTCGGTATAAATGGTCTGTGCCAGAGCACGGGGAATAGATGGCACAGCTGCAATATCTTCGACACTTGCCTCCTTCAAACGTTTCACTGAGCCGAAGTGCTTGAGCAACGCCTGCTTGCGTTTGGGACCAACGCCCGGAATCTCGTCCAGTACCGACGAGGTGCTGCGTTTAATGCGCACCTTACGGTGGTACTCTACCGCAAAGCGGTGCGCTTCATCACGTACCGCTTGTAACAGGTGCAATGCGGGCGAATCTTTAGGCAGTATCAACGGCTCCGAGCGCCCCGGCAGGTATATCTCCTCGAACCGCTTCGCCAGACCGATAGCGGGAACCTGCAAACCCACTTCGCGCATTGCTTCCAGCGCGGCGTTCAGCTGCCCCTTACCCCCGTCAATCAGCATCAGGTGGGGCAGTTCGGCGAATTTGGGGTTGCCTTTTTGCGCCTCCTGCAAGCGTCGGGTCACCACCTCTTTCATCATGGCGAAGTCGTTAGGCGTTTCGGGGAGATATTTGATGCTGAATCGGCGGTAGTCGCTTTTGGATGGCTTGCCCTCTTTGAGCACCACCATCACGCCCACCGGAGCATAGCCCTGAATATTGGAGATGTCGTATGCCTCGATGCGCCGGGGTGGCGTCTCCAGCCCCAGAGACTCCTGTAGCGCGAGCAACACCGCCTCTTGTTGTGCCTTCTTTTGCAACCACTGTTGACGTGCCTGCTCCAGCGCAAGCTCGGCGTTGGTCACCGCCATCTCCAGCAGCTTCTTTTTGCTTCCTCGCTGTGGAGTGTGCAGTTCCACCCTTCTGCCCTTTTTCTGGCGCAGCCATTGTTCGATGATGTGCGATTCCTCGATGGGTGCGGGCAGAAGGATTTCACCCGGTACGTCCTGCGCTTGGTCGTAATATTGCTTGAGAAACTCCTGCAGGGCGGCGCGCTGGTCCTCGCCGCCGGCTCCGTCCAGGAAGAAGTGTTGCTGTCCTATCAGCTTGCCCCCTCGAATGAAGAACATCTGTACCAGCGCACGCTGTTCGTCCGCCGCGTACGCCAGAACGTCCTGGTCCACCATGTCCGTCGAGACCACCTTCTGCTGCAGCATCACCTGTTCCACCGCGCGTATCTGGTCGCGCAGGGCGGCGGCGCGTTCGAACTCCAGCCTTTCCGCCGCCTCTTCCATCTGTTTGTACAGACCCTTGAGCAGCTTCTCGTGCTTGCCGCTCAGGAACATCTCCACCTCGCGCACCGTTTCGCGGTAACGCTCCTTATCGGCAAGACCGGCACAGGGAGCAGGGCACTTGCCCATGTGATAGTACAGACATGGCTTGCGCACCGGCTCGCCGGTGAACGCCTCGCCGCACGTTACCAGAGGGAAGAGGCGGTTCAGCAGATGAATGGTCTGATACACCGGTCGGCTGCCGGAGTAGGGGCCAAAGTAGCGGTTGCCGTCGTTCTTGGCGCGGCGAGCCAGCATCAGGCGAGGGAAGGGTTCAGATGTGGTCAGGCACAGGAAGGGATACTGCTTGTCGTCGCGCAGGCGGATGTTGTACGGTGGACGATAGCGCTTAATCAGATTGCACTCCAGCACCAGCGCTTCCAGTTCGGTATCGGTGACAATCCATTCTAAATCGGCGATTTTCTCCACGAGGCGACGGGTCTTGATGGAGCTTTCCGCGCTTTTATGGAAGTATGAACGCACCCGCGAACGCAGAGAGACCGCTTTGCCCACATAGAGCACCGCTCCCTGCGCGTCCTTGAAGATGTACACCCCCGGCAGGGTGGGGATTGCCTGCAGTTTTTCGGTCAGCGTGTCGTTCACGCTATCATTTTAGCACAACTGAGGCTCACAGGAGATGCTCCAGCCCGACCACCAGACCCTGCACCTGCCGCGCTTTGCGGATGGCGAGCATAACGCCGGGCATGAACGATTGCCGGTCCGTCGAGTCGTGCCGGATGGTGAGTATCTCGCCTTGCCCGCCGAAAATCACCATCTGGTGCGCTACCAGACCGGGCAGGCGGACGCTGTGCACCGGCACGTTGGCGACACTGGCGCCGCGTGCTCCTTCAAACTTTTGCTCCTGCACAATCTGGCGTGGGCGTTCGGTGCGCGCCGCGGCTATCATCTCGGCGGTGCGGATGGCGGTTCCCGATGGGGCATCTACCTTGCCGTCGTGATGCAGTTCGATAATCTCCGCATTGGGAAAGTAGCGGGCGGCTTCCTTCGCAAAACGCATCATCAGCACCGCGCCGATGGCGAAGTTGGGCACAATGATACACGCGGTACCGGTGCGCTCCACCGCCTCGCGGATGTCGGAAAGCGTCTGGACAGAAAACCCGCTGGTTCCCACCACCGGTATCACACCGTGTTCCAGCGCGGTGTACACATGGCTCACCGCCGCGCCCAGCGTAGTAAAGTCCACCAGCACATGAGGCTGGGTTTGTGTTAGCGCTTCGGCAAGGTGGTCGGTCACGGCGATGCCGATGGGATGCTCCACCGCTACGGCGCCGATGTCTTCGCCTACGTGCTGCTTATCAATCGCACTCACCAGAGCCATGTCGGGCTGTTTCAGCACCGTCTGTACTACCAGCTTGCCCATGCGCCCACACGCCCCCGCAACGGCGACTCGAATGATGTCTTCTGTATTAAGCGTGACCATCTTCTGCGGTTCCTCCCTTCAGAAAGCTCCCGATGGCTGCCAGAGCCATCTTACCGTTGCCAAATAGTTCCCGCGCGACCGTCACCACTTTTCCGGCGTCTACTGCCTCTACCTGCTCGATAATCTCGTCGACGGTAATCACGCGCCCGTGAAAGAGCAAACTTCTGGCGTTGGCGGACATGCGTCCGCTCACGCTTTCGGTGCTCATCAGCAAACTTCCTCGCAGCTGGTGTTTGGCACGCTGCACCTCTTCTTCGGTCAGGTCGCCTTCGCACACTTTGTACAGCTGCTCGCGTATGACCTCTATCACCTGTTTGTAGTTTTCGGGACTGCAGTTCGCGTGTATGGCGAAGTACCCTCCTTCACGGTACGCTGTTGCCGTCGTGCTGATGTGGTATACCAGCCCGCGCTTCTCACGCACCTCCTGAAACAGGCGGCTGCTCATGTTGCCTCCCAGCAGGGTGTCCAGCACCGCCAGCATGTACTTGCGCTCGTCGTAGAGGTTGTATCCTGCTGTGCCCAGGCAGAAATGCACCTGCTGGGTGGGGTGGCGCAGCAGCCGTTTGCGTGCAGTGGCGCGGGCGGGGCGCAGCTTCGTGTTGGGCTGGGTGGCGGGCATGTTCCCGAAATATCGTTCCACCAGCGGTAGTAGCTGCTCGGCATCCACCTGTCCCGCTACCGACACCACCGTGTTCGGAGCCACGTACCGCTCGTCCATTACCCAGCGGATGTGCGAACGGTCCAATGCGAGAACGGTTGGTGCTGTGCCGATAACCGGATGTGCCAGCGGATGGCGCGACCATAACGTTTGCGCGAACAGGTCGTACACGTACTCCTCGGGGTAGTCCATCAGCTCGCGCAGTTCTTCCAGCACCACACGCTTCTCTCGCTCGATGTCTTCCGGGTGCAGGCGGGGCGACAACAGCATATCCGAGAGCACGTCCAGCGCAACCGACAGGTCTTCGGGCAGCACGCGCGCGTAGAAGGCGGTGTACTCCTTGTCGGTTTCGGCGTTGATGTAGCCTCCGCGCCCCTCAATCTCGCGCACGATGTCCAGAGCATCCCGACGGAGTGTGCCCTTGAACAGGATATGCTCGATGAAATGCGAAACGCCGTATTCGGAGGAGCGTTCATCGCGGGAGCCGGTACCGATATATACCCCCACCGCCACTGACCGCGCGGAGGGCATCGGTTCACAGACGATACGAAGACCGTTAGGCAGTGTAAAGGTTTCTATGGGCATATTGCAGAATAATCCCTCACCCTTTCCCCCTCTCCCGACTCGGCGGGAGAGGGGAGGTTTTACCTGGTTGGGGCGAACGGTTGCCTGCCCCTTCAGCGTTTCGGGCGGAATCGTGCTCTGGGCGTATCGTCGTCGCCGCGGTGACGACGTACATCCCCACCTCGTCCGTAGCCGGGTGGTTCGTGTCCGCCACCTGTGCGTGCGCCGGGAGTCTGGGCTGCGCTTGCTGCCTGACCGCCGAAGACGTTGTGCAAGCCGCGTGCGCTCAGGTTGATTCTGCCGAGGTTGTCTATCTCTACCACCTTCACCAGAATCTCATCGCCCACCTTTACCAGTTCATCGGCGCGGCGCACACGCTGCTCGGACAGCTGCGACAGCGGCACCAGCCCTTCCTTGCCGGGCAGGATTTCTACGAACACCCCCAGCGACGAAGTTCGCGTGACCTTTCCGAGGAAGGTTTCGCCGACCACCACGTCGCGCGTCAAATCCTCGATCATCTTGCGGGCGCGTTCACCGCTCTCCTCGTCATCGGCGGCGATATACACACGCCCATCCTGCTCGATCTGGATGCGCGTGCCGGTGTCGGCGAGGATTTTCTTGATGATGCGTCCGCCGGGACCGATGACATCGCCGATTTTATCGGGATGGATTTCCATCACGATGATGCGCGGTGCGTAGGGGCTGATGTGGTCGCGCGGCTTGTCGATGGCTTCGAGCATCTTCTCCAGAATGTACAGCCTGCCCTGTCGTGCTTGCTCCAGCGCGCGTTCGAACACCGGGCGCGGAATGCCCGAAATCTTGGTGTCCAGCTGCAGGGCGGTGATGCCCTTTGCGGTGCCGGCGACCTTGAAGTCCATATCGCCGGAGAAGTCCTCCATGCCCTGGATGTCGCTGAGCACGACCCACTCTTCGCCTTGCGTCATCAATCCCATTGCCACGCCGGCGACAGGGGCTTTAATCTGCACGCCCGCGTCCATCAGCGCCAGTGTGGAGCCGCAGACGCTCGCCATCGAGGTGGAGCCGTTGGACTCCAGCACCTCCGAGGTGAGCAGGATGGCGTAGGGGAACTCCTCTTCAGGCGGAATCATGGGGCGCAGGGCGCGCTCTGCCAGAGCACCGTGACCGATTTCGCGCCTGCCGGGACCGCGTAGCGGGCGCGTCTCGCCCACGCTGTAAGGCGGGAAGTT
>BEHS01000170.1 GCA_002898895.1 bacterium HR16
CTCTTACGGGGTTGCTATCGTGTATACAGATGGCAGAAAGACATATCATGGCACTGTCAGTGCGACCGGCTTGCGGATGCCGGCGGAGGCGTTGATAGATTACGTTCGACGGTTCCCCGGCGTGATACCAAAATCGTTTGCGGACGCGGTCATTGTCCATGCGCGTCACGTCTACTCCCGCGACGACGTTGCCGGTGCCGCTCCTGCGTGGAAGCAGTTGATGCACGCCAGCCTGCGCGACATCATTTTACTGTCCCCTGAAGACGCGCGTAGCATGGCAGAAAACCTGCGGATTTTTTACCTCTCTTCATCCGCCTACGACATTCCAGAAACATTTCGTAAGGAGATCACGGAGATAATCGGCTTGCTACAATCAGGAGGTGAACGTTCATGAGATGGCATTACGTGCTCTGGGGATGGCTGTTTGTGCTGTCGACAGCAGTGTGGGCGCAGGTGCCGTCCGCACCGATTGTGGTCAACACCGCTGGCGAGGCGCAGATGCTACCGGACAGGGCGATAGTGCATTTCGTGTTGTTCGCGGAGGGCGAGACGCTGGCGCAAGCGCGACAGGAAGTCAAAAAGGCTGAGCAGAACGCGCTGAACAGCCTGAGCAGGGTTGGCGTACAGAGTTCACAGGTGACGATGGAGCGGTTTGAAGTGCTTCCGCTACAACCTTCTCTGCCAACCGGCAGCACGCTCGCCCCAAAACCGTTAGGCTACCGGATAGAACAGGAGTATCAGGTGGTTCTGCCGGTGGAGCGAGAGAAACTGGACAGTATCCTGCAGATAGCCGACCTGCTGGTGGAGCTGGGCGCGCGCCCGGGCAGGCTGGTGCCGGAGGCGGTTGCTCGCTATGACTCGCGAACGCGTTCCCAGTTTCTGGAGTTTGTGGTCAGCAACCCCCAGGCGTTAACCGAACAGGCGGTGCAGGAAGCGATAGCCCGCGCGCGGCAGCTGGCGCAGCAGATGGCGTCGCAAATGGGCAGGAACACTGTGAAGCTGGTCAATGTTTCGGTCAACACGGTGATGCCGGAACCTCCGCGCCAACCTTACGAGCCGCCGCGCGAATCGCGCCGCCTCAACGCCTGGGAGCCGGTGAAGGTGCAGGTGCAGGTAACCGCCACATTCGGAATCGAGTAGGGACAGACACAAAGGTCTGCCCCTCTTGCGCCTGCCTTATCGGATGCGCCAGATGCCTACGTGGTCCACCATCACGCCGGCCCTGCCGAACCATTCTACCCGTGTCTCTATCGCGCCGCCCGGGTGGTTGGTTACCAGCGGGACATAACGATACTCGCCCAGCGGTAGCTCTTCCGCCCGCACCACACGCTCGGCGGTAACGGGTGTGCCGCCGCCCACGCAGGTATCCACCCTGAGCAATGCGCCCTGCGCCTCACCGGTGCGCTTCAGACGGAACAGCACCAGATACCGCCCCGCAGGCATTCCGGCGTACGGACCGAACAGGATATGCCCCGCCTGCGCTTTGCCCGGCACCGCGCTCCACGCCTTGCCTCCACTGGCGGTGGGGTCAACAACCTCCTCACCGGAGAGGTGGCTCAGCGATTCTGCCTCGTAGAACGCTACCGGCTCCACCCGGCGAGGTAGCGGCAAGCTGCCGACGACCTGCCCCGGTTGAACGCGCACAACGGGAATACGCACCTCTCGCCGACCGAATTCGCCCTCGAAAGCCAGTTTCACCGTGTCTGCACTCGGCACGCCCTCCACCAATACGTCTACGCCGTTCGGCGGGAACAGGTCGATGGTGTGGAAGGAGGTAGCTGCCTGCTGAAGTCCTTCCTCCACGCGCACCTTAATCTTTTGTCGCTCCTTGCCGGTGTTACGCACCTGCACTGTGAAGGAGACACGTTCGTCTCCCAGCACCGCGATGCGGTCGGGAGGACGCACCACGATTTGCTCGCGCTCCATTGCCTGCCGGTACAACGCCGCCAGATGGTCGGGGCGCACCGCAACGTAATCGTCTCCCAGCCTCTGCAGCAGGTCGCGCAATAGAGGCAGACTGGCTCCCCAGTTCCACACGAACAGATGCAGGAAGGCAGGGCGATGTGCAGGGGTCATCGTTTTCACCTGTTGTTCCCACAACGCCAGCTGCTCCTCATGAGAGGCGTTCTCCCGCCAGCCCAGCACTGCGTGGAACACCGGCACATTGCGCGAGGTGAGGTAGGTGGCATCCTCGTAACGGGTAACCCGCTTGCCGTAGTCGGGAAACAGCGCCTGCACCTGTACGATGTCGGCGTACCGGGCAATCCGCTTGGGGTCGGTGATGCCCATAATCCAGGCGATGTGCAGGTCCATCGGCGCCATCGCCAGGCGAGTGAGGTTCAGGAAATCGGTGTACACCTTCTCGCTATCACGGTAGCGTTTGCCAAACTGGTCGGGATAGGTATAGCCTAGCCCCGACACGGCGGTCAGCCAGTAGTCCTGTGGAGTAGAGGTCTCGTAGTAGTAATCTACCACCGCAGGGATGAGCCACCCTGCCGCAGGGCTGACCGTCCAGCCGATGGGGAACGTGCCGCGCAGGTTGTCACGCCACAGCTGCGGGAAGTTGGAGATGGTCAACACCGGAAGATTATCCCCGTCAGACATGATGAAGGAGACGTACACCTTATCGTCCCTCAGTGGGGGAACCGGCGGTGCGGGCTTCTGGCGGAACTGAGCCACTCGGATGCCCGAATGTACGGTCAGGTTGGAGGCGTTAACCGTGCCCACCAGATACTTGCCGAACTCTGCGAAGAGGGTAACGCCCGGTCCCTCGCCGATACCGATGTCTTTGCCTGCCCAGGGATAGCTGAGCACGCAGGTATTGGGTGGCATCTTCGCCAGAATCTCCTCCGCAAGGCGTGCCTCCGCGTTGGGGTCGGAGGTGGGGCGTGCCCCGTCAATCGCCCCCGATATCCAGAAGATGAACACCCTGTTCGCTACCAGATAGTCGCGCAGGGCAAGATGGTCGGGGTACGAGCAGGCGATTAAGTGATGGTTCATCTGCCCCCACAGCGTTTCATAAGCCCATCGGTAAGCGTCTACGTTCTTTTTCCATCGCCCGCGCAGGTCGGCAATCACAGGCAGGCTCAGCCCCCTGGCGATTCGGGGCGATGCCACCACGGCGTTATGCACTCCCGCCAGCATCGTTGCGACGTTCTTGGTGGCGGGCACAGCGGGGTCGGTAATCACCATGCCCTTGACGGCGGCGCGAAACCGCTGCAGCAGTTGTTGGGGGTTGCTCACACGCTCTACCCGCTTCACCCAGCCGCGCTGGCGCATCCAGTCCAGCCAGAACTGGTCGGTTTCGTTGAACAGGACGTAAATCTGCGGTCGCTGGCGGTTCACGATGCCCTGCAGGGAGAACAGTAGCATCTGCCAGTCGGCAGGTTGCGGGCGGATGTCTGCCACCAGCAGGGTCTCCGCAGGGGGAGGCGATTTGGCGAATATCTCGCTCAGCGACGGCGAAGGCGTTACCGGCAGGTCTTTGGGCTCTCCGGATGGCTGTGGGGGCGCGACGCGCTGAATGCCCGGCGGCGTCTGCACGCCCTCCACCCGGAAGAGGCTCACCCGGTCCACGCGCAGGGAAGCATAGGCTGTCCAGCGCAGACGGCATTCCAGCTTACCGCCGTCGTAGCGGAAGAAGAGCGGGATTTGCACATATTTGTCTGGCAGCAGCTCGGTGTCCACCACCTCCCGCGAGGCAAGGATGTTCTGCCCATAACCCACGCAGGCATCTATCTCCGCAACGGTTTCGCCGTCGCGCGTATCGTCCAGCAGCTTCACCCGGAAGAACGCCGCGTACGTGCCCGGCGGCAGGTCGATATAGGGACCATACAGAATATGTCCCTCTCTGTCACTCTGTCCTTCTCGCTCGGAGGTTCGCGCCTCGCGGGCTTTGCGGTTGTACGCTTCGGGGTCGTTGACTATCCGCCCCACGTTGGAACCTGCCTCCTCCGCTTCCCACGCACGGGCGGGTGTGTATTGCGCTTCAGGCAGTTTCACGGATACGGGAACCTCCTTCCGCACCTGCACCCAGTCTGGGGTCTGCTGGGCAACGGCGCTCATTGCTGCGATGAGAAGAGCAAAGAACCAGCTGGTGAGAGAACGCTTCACTGCTCCGCAACCTCCTGTAGAATACTTGAGAGCGTTCGGAAACTCGTCTTAACAGGAGTGACCGACGGTTTGTCAAACTGCAATCTTGTGGTGTTGCAGGTTCTCTTCTGCCATTGTGCAGTCTCCCCACCATTGAAATGGTGGGCTATGGTGAGGATAAACCTGTCTTCACAGGTTGTTCAATCCGCGCAGGCGGATTTTGCTCTGTTCATAGCCCATGATTTTAATCGTGGGGCGATCTTCAACCTATTTTGTCATGCTGAGCGTCAGCGAAGCATCTCAGAGTAGCGATAAAACGAGATTCTTCGCTTCGCTCAGAATGACAGCAAGGTGAGACCGCCTCGTCACAATCATGAAAATCACTCTTGACAGAGTACTGGTTTCCGAACGCTCTCAATACCTGTATTTTCATGGTGTGGAGCTCGGTTTCCTTTAGGGAGCGCTCGTTGTTCGTGTACAATAAACTGAAAGCAGGCAAGTCCACAGCGAAACCCGAACGCGCTTTCGGGTGTCTTCTTTGGCGAAAGGGTTACAGAGTATGGTCACAGCATCTGGTTTAAGCAAAGTCTTTACCGACCGCAAGCGAGGCGCAGTGGTTGCGCTGGATGAGGTGAGCTTTGAGGCACGACCGGGCGAGGTGTTCGGCATTCTGGGAGTCAACGGGGCAGGTAAGACCACCCTCTTGCGCGTGCTGGGCACGATACTCGCACCTTCCGCCGGTGACGCCACCGTCGCTGGCTATAATATCCGCACGCAGCCTCAGGAGGTGCGTCAGCATATCGGCTACCTGACGGGTTCCACCGCGCTATACGGCCGCCTCACCGCGCGGGAGATACTTACCTACTTTGGCTCGCTGTACGGCTTGTCCGGGAAGATGCTACGCCGTCGGGTGGACGAGCTGGTGGAGACCCTGCAGATGAGCGAGTTCATCGACGGGCGGTGCGACCGCCTCTCTACCGGACAAAGACAGCGCGTGAGCATCGCCCGCAGTATCATCCACAATCCGCCGGTGATGTTCATGGACGAGCCGACAGCAGGGCTGGACGTGGTCACATCGCGTACCATCATGCAGTTTATCGAGGACAGTCGCAGACGCGGGCACACCGTCCTTTTCTCCACCCATATCATGAGCGAAGCGGAGCGTCTATGCGACCGCATTGCCGTTATCCACCGGGGACGTATCGTGGCGATTGGCACTCTGGAAGAGCTGCGGGCGCGTACCGGCGAGCGTGCGCTGGAGCTGGTATTCCTGAGCCTCATCGGCGAAAAGGAGGGTGAAGAGTGAACCGAACCTTTGTGGTTTTCTGGAAGGAGCTGCGCGAGGTATTGCGTGACCGGCGCGTTCTCTTTTCTGTGGCGGTCTCGGCCCTGCTGTTGACGCCTCTGTTGTTGTGGGGTATCGGCATGATGGTTCAACAGCGTGAGGAGTCCGCCCGCAAGGTGGTTATTCCGGTTGCGCTCATTGCTCCGCGGGGCGGCGAGGAGTTTATCACTGCGCTGGAGGGAGGAGGCTTTGTCGTCCGGCGAGTCACGGAACGCGAGCAGGCGGAGGCGATGTTGCGGAAGCGGCAGGTGAAGGCGGTGGTATTGCTGGACGAGCAGTTCGATGAACGGTTGCACAACGAGAGCACCGCCAAGGTGGTTGTGCTGTTTGACCCGTTGAACGACAGCTCGCGCGATGCGGTGCAGAGATTAAAAGCGTTGACCGACCGCCTCAGCGCGGAGTGGGTGCAGAGGCGTCTTGCCCGTCGCTTCATCGGCACGGAGTTTACCCAGCCTGTTGCCATCGTGACGCAGGCGATACAGACCGAGAACCCTGTGGGCAACCTTATCCTCAGCATCGTTCTGCCTTATGTCATCGTGCTATCGGCGTTTTTCGGCGCGGTTTCGCCGGCGTTCGACCTTGTAGCGGGCGAGAAGGAGCGCGGCACTATCGAGACCCTGCTGGCAACGCCTGCCTCGCGCAGGCAGATTGTGTGGGGCAAGTTTCTGACGGTGACGGTGGTGTGTATGGCGGCGGCGATATTTGCCATGCTGGGCATGTTGCTGGCGTTTGCTCTGCCCTCGAGTTCACGCATCTTCACGGAGCAGGCAGGGAAGTTCAGCCTCTCTCTGCCCGCACTGGGTGCGTTGCTGGTAACCCTGGTGCCGTTGACCGTTTTCTACTCGGCGGTGCTTACCATCATCTCCACCTTCGCGCGCAATCAGAAGGAGGCGCAAACCTATCTGATACCGCTCAGCACGCTGATTGTGCTGCCAGCGGTCGCCTCGATGTTCACACGCACCGAGTCGGGGCTTTGGCTGGCGGCAGTGCCGGTGCTGAACAGCGCGATGATTATCAAGCAGGTGCTTACAGGCATCGTGGAGCCGTCGTTTGTGGTTGTGTCTCTTCTGGTTTCATGCGCTGTGGCGGCTATCGCATTGCAGATAGCCACGCGCCTGTTTGAGCGGGAGACGGTGCTGTTGAGCTCTTGAACCTGTTTGACAGTGGGGCACGGGTGCGATTATTGCAGGTATGAACTTCTGTATATCACTCTCCACAACGCTGCTGGATGTGGTTCCACCACGAGCACCCTGCGCCCTGTCTGCGTTTCAAACTGTTCCACCGTGACGTCGTCGAGGAACAAGTGGTCTTCTCGCAGGCAGATAGATGGGAGCACTACTGTTGGGTAAGTGGGGAAGCGGGCAAGGGCATCGGCGATGTCCTGTGCGGTGAGTAGCCCAGCCACACTCACCGTGCCCCCGAAGAAGTGATTTTTGACCACGCAAACGTTCAGCTCCACTCCCTGCACCCGTTGCAGTGTCCGGGCAAAATGTTCGATAACCGCCGCCGGTAACTCTCCGGTAACCAGCGTCATCTGTACCGTGCGGGGCAACGCCGGGGGCAGGCGACGGGCGACGTGGTACGCGCGGTCGAGAAACAGGCGCACCGTGCCGACGCCGTCGTCCAGCTGAGGGAAATCCTCGTAGTAGCGACGACCGGGTATCGGCTGACCGGCAAGGAAGAACCATTCGTCGGACAGGAAAGCGAACCGCGTGCCGAGCCGTTTACGGAAATGGCGCTCCATCGCCCGCACTTCGCGGATAAAGCGTTGCGCGTACGGGCGGTCGGGCGGGGTGAGGGGAGTAAGCTTCTGCCGGAACTTCGTCAGCCCGACAGGCACGATGGCTACCGAAAGCGTGCCTGCCCTCTTGCCAGTAACCAGCGGGTGCAGCATCGCGAGGTCGTATAGCGTCCGGCGTAGCGCGTCACCATCGTTCCAGCCGGGGCAAAGTACGATTTGCGCGTGCACGTCGATACCGCCTTCGTGAAGGCGCTGCAGTACTGGCAGAATAGGGGCTGGCTCGCGCTTTCCCAACAACCGCCCACGCAGGTCGGGGTCGGTGGCGTGAACCGAGACGTACATCGGCGTTAGTCTCTGTTCAAGAATGCGCTGAAACTCTTCTTCCGTCAGGTTGGTCAGGGTCACATAGTTGCCGTAAAGGAACGAGAGGCGAAAATCGTCGTCCATCAGGTACAGCGAGCGACGCATTCCCCTGGGCATCTGGTGAATGAAGCAGAAGACACACTTGTTGTTGCAGGTGTGTATCTTGTCCGCAAGGTCGTTCTCGAACTCGATGCCCAGCAGGTCGTAAGGTTCCTTTTCGGTAACGATTGTCAGCGTTTCATCACCGCGCTGGACGGTCAACTCGACGTAAGGCTCGGTCACGTGGAACCGATAGTCCAGCGTATCCATCACCCGCTTGCCGTTAACCGATAACACCGCATCACCCGGTTGCAGACCAAGCTCTTCCGCAAGACTGCCGGGTTCGACGCGGGCAATGACCAGTCCGCGATAAGCACGTGCGAGCAGTTCCGACATATTTTTCTTCTCCCTTCGTCCGTGTGATTGTACCCCCTCAGGCGGTTGGATGTAAAATCGGGTTCTTGCGTTATCGTTTGCGCAAGGCTAAAATGATAGAGAGAACCTTTGAAGCAGAGGAGTGCGATGCGGAGATTTTTGTGTGTGGCGCTGCTGTTGTGTCTCAGCCCGTTTGCCTGTACGCAGTCCGACCAGTGTGTGAGTAAGCTGAGCATTCACCTCATCGGCGGTTATACCGAAGGCGCGAAGCGTATCATCGCCGCCAGGCCCAGGGTGATTAAAGTGCTGGACCCACAGGCGTCGGCGGGGATGCGTGAGGCGATGCGCGATTACAAACAACGCTATCCGAAAGGGCTGGTGGTGATGCGGGTATGGGAGCGCACGCCGGATGTA
>BEHS01000171.1 GCA_002898895.1 bacterium HR16
CGTCTACACGTGCGTGGCAGCGCAACTCCGCCGATGTCACTGCGACGATGGACATCACCCTGGCTATGCGCCGCATCACCGGTGAGTTGCGTCGGGCGAAGTCGGTCAGCGTCAACGGTTCGCAAACGCAGGTAACGTACGTATTGCCCAGTGGAGCGAGTGGGAGCTTCGGCTTATCGTATGAAACATTGCAATGGCATCCTGCGGAGGGTCCCTCCGACACGGTCTATCTGCTGGAAGGAGTGATCCCTACCGACCCTGCAACCGGCACAACGTATCCTCTGTTCGAGTTGGGAGCAAACGGTCGTACGCTCACGGTTCGTCTCTGTGTTCGCAGACAAACGCCTGCAGGCACGCGCTATCACCGCTTGCAGGAGTTAGTAGTGCTGCGCAACCGGTGACAAAGGAGGTGTGCGAGATGAGAAAGCGATTTGGCGATGTGAAGAAATCGCAGCGAGGCACTGCTCTGATAACCTCCCTGCTGGTACTGTTCATGTCCTTCGGTCTGGGTACTGCGCTGGTGGAGTTGACGACCAGCGGTTTGCGTCATGTGGTGCGCGAAGAGCAGGCGGTACGCTCGCTATATGCTGCGGAGGCAGGACTGGAATATAAAAAGATGCAGGTATGGAAGCTGTTTAAGGTGGAGCAGAAGTTCGATAGCTTCGTTCTATGGGAGCTGGCATCGCCTACTAACCCGATGGAAACCGTCGGAGGGGATTTGGGAGGCGGTTTGCGTTACTCCTGTGGGATTGTGGGACAGCGTGTCAACAGTAATTTCAGCCGTGAGCTCACCTTCCGCTCGGTAGGATGGGTGGACCAGGATAACGACGGTCAGCTGGACGATGGCGAACCCCGCACCGTGCTGGAGCAAACGATAGAGTTCACCCTCGATCGCTCCGGCGTGTTTGACTATGCCTACTTCGCCAACAACTACGGCTGGATGTATGGCTTTGGGGCGAACGACCTGATAGTAAACGGTGACATGCGTGCCAACGGAAACTTCGACTTCAGCGGAGGCACGCCCACCATCAACGGCAGTGTGTACGCTACCGCAAACAACAAGCTGATACCTCCCGCCGCAGGCTACGTCAATATCACCCCTACCCAATGGAGTAATAGCTACTATAATTCGGTCAACACTGGAAGGGCCCGTCAGGCATACGATGCCACCATACACGGCGCGAAAGGCTCGGAGACGTATGAACAGTGGCGCGACATCATCTACGACCAGAACGGTAGCATCGTGAACGGAAGGGTATCGGGTGCAGTGGTGGCGGATGCACGGGGCACAAAGACCTACAGCGGCACCGTGCTGGACCCCACCCCCACTCAGGAACTGCCGATGCCCGACCTGGACGATATTAGCCGGTACATCACCCTGTCCCAGACGTACGTGGACCAGAAGCAGACCTTTGCCGATGGCACCCCCAACCCGGACTACGGACAGGGAGCATACGTGGAGGTCTGGAACAACTCGTTGAACCGGTATGTACGCCTCTCCACCAACGGGGTGGTGAACGGCTCAGGAGTGCTGATTGGAACAAGCACTAGACCCATTCGAATTCATGGACCGGTCACCTTTACCGGCGACGTGGTGATTAAGGGGTATGTGGAGGGACAAGGCACGCTGTACGCGGGACGCAACGTGCATATCGTGGGCAGCGTGCGTTACAAGAACCCGCCGGACTTTCGGGGTACCAATCCCACCACCATCGAACAGCAGAACGAAAAGAAGGACATTCTGGGGTTAGCCGCGCGGGGGAGCGTGATCATGGGCAATGTCAAAAAGTTCGGCTACTACCCGCTACACTATATGACGCCGCCCTTCACCAAGCCCCGCTACGATGAATACGGCAATCTGATACCTGCCTATGACGCGACCCAGACTGACAGCTACGGCAGGAAGCGGTATCAGTCGCTGTATAGCGATAGCTACATCGACAGCATCTCCGAAAACATCAATCAGATAGATGCTATTCTTTACACGAACTTCGTCGGCGGTGGCAATATCGGCACCGGCGGCGGAGGTTGCACCATCAACGGTTCTATCATCTGTAAGGATGAGGCGATGGTGCTGTACAGCCTGCCCCTGCGTTTGAACTACGACAACCGCGTCCGCGATAAGGGTCCGGGCACGCGACCGCTGATCGATATCGACCTGCCTCGCGCTCCGAAGATGGTGCCCAAACTGTGGCAGGTGCTTTCAGGAGGTGCAGGATAATGAAGGTCATGCAGATAGCAGCTCTTTGTTTATGCGTAGGCATTTTGGTAGCCGCGCCGGTGCTGGCGATTGGCTTCGATCCACAAGGTGCGCAGGAGGCTGACGGGCTTAGCCGTGAGTTCGACGATGCCACCCGTTTACAGCAGATGGAGCAGGCGCCGAAGCTGCCTCCGCCTCCGCTGGTCACCGTGCCCAAGCCTGCACCGCCGCCTGAACAACAATCAGGTATCAGCACAGACCCTTCGGCGTTACTGCAGACGAACCAGCAAATGGATTCAGAGCAGGCAAAACAGGCGCTCCAGCAGGCGGAACGCCAGCTCCAGCAGGAACGAAAGGGCGGATTCTGGCACACCGCGTGGCGGTTCCTGCTATGGAGTACTATCGGCACCGCGCTGAGCTGGGCGGTGTGGAGCTGGATGGTGCGTCGTGCCTCTGAGGGGCTGAAGCCGAGCTAAAAAAACGGGCGTGCTTTGTGCACGCCCTAAAGGCTTCATTTTTGATGCTGCTCGTGGTCCCTCTTGCTAGTACGGTAACAGCAATGCTTAAACGTTTCAATAATATAGACGCACGAAACCAGCAAAAGGTTCATCTTTGTTACTCCAGAGCCTGTAGTTGCAGGCTTCAGCCTGCTCACAGCAAACGCGACCTGAAGATCGCGGCTACAGGTTTCCTGTTGTTTCAGAGTGGGGTATACTTGATTCGACACACTTTGAGACGGATGGCTTAAGACCGTGATACCACTTGGTGATGAAAACCCAACACGCTCTTTTCCGATTGTCACCCTTGCGCTCATCATTGCGAACGTGCTTGTTTTCCTGTACGACAAGCTCATCGGCTTTGGCGCGCCGGAGGCTCTTATCGACTACGCCATGATCCCCTGCACCATCTCCGGGCAGTGCGAGTATCAGGTGCCGCCGATTACCCCCCACTGGTTGACCATCTTCACCTCGATGTTCCTTCACGCCGGTATCCTGCATCTGGGTGGGAACATGCTCTACCTGTGGATTTTCGGCAACAACGTGGAAGACGCTTTAGGGCATTTCCGGTTCCTGATATGGTATCTGCTCTGGGGCGTGGCGGCGGCTTTGTCACATGTGGTGATAAACGCGGACTCGCAAATCCCCACGGTGGGAGCAAGCGGAGCCATCGCGGGCGCGCTGGGAGCCTATTTCGTGCTGTTTCCCACTGCGCGGATACGGGTGCTGGTTATCTTCTTCTTCATTATCGATGTGATAGCGGTGCCGGCGTTTATTCTGCTGGGGCTGTGGTTTCTGATGCAGTTTCAGTTCCAGCCGGGTGTGGCCACAATGGCGCACGCAGGAGGGTTTGTCGCCGGGGCAGCCACCATTCTGGTGATGGGGCGAGACAGGGTGTTACGAAGACTGCGCCGCCCACGTTACATCACCTACCGCTCTCTGCCGCCGGACTACTGAATCTCGGCAGGGTCCACGCCCAGTTCACGCAGTCGCTGTGCCAGTCGCTCGTTGCGCAGGCGTTCCTGCTGCAGCTCCTGCAGGGCTTGTTCGGCTCTTTGTCTCTCCAGCTCTGCTTCGCGCTCCGCCTGTTCCATGCGACGACGCAGCTCCACGTATGGCGTAAACCGCTCGCCGTCGGGGCGGTACAGCACCAGCGATTTGCCTTCCAGACTGAAACGAATGCCCAGCAACGGACTGACCCAGCCCTGCATGTTTTCTATCAGCCGGGGTTCGCCGTCCTGACGTACCCAGCCGTCCAGCATCCCCCTGTCGGGGTCGTAGATGTAGTATTCCTGCACCCCGTATTGCTCGTAGAAGCGCGATTTCTCCACCAGCTCCAGAGGGCGGTTGCCCGGAGAGAGCACCTCAAACACCACCTGCGGGGGGATATTGTCCTCTTCCCACTGTTTGTAGGAAGGACGGTGCCCTTTGGGACGTCCCAACACCACCATCACGTCCGGCGCGGTGCGGATGTCGGGACGACCTTCTACCGGATACCAGAACAGGTCCGCCGCGACGAATACATCCTCGCGGTCGGCGAAAAGCGCGCACAGGTTATCGTACAGATAGACGATATACTCCAGTTGCAGAGTATTGTCCGCCATCGGCTTACCGTCCGACTCGGGGTAGATGATTTTTTCAGACGCCACCTGCACTGCCATCTTGCATCACCGGTGGTATTATAGCATATACCGGTGCAAAGCCGCATACAGGTTTATCGTCATGCTGTACCGAAATGAGCAACGCACGTTTGCGTTGAGCGTTAGCGAAGGGGGCAAGCTGGTGATATAATGGGATTCTTCGCTTGCGCTCAGAATGGTCTGTTAAGGCTCATTCTTCTGGAGGGCGAGGCTCCTGCCGGGCCGTTAGCCCCCCCTGTCGTCCCCTCGCAAGCGGGGGGACATGACGCTCCTCCCCGCGTGCGGGGAGGTTGGGTGGGGCGAATCGGCTCACCCGGAGGTTTGCCCTCCAGAGGGGCGAAGCCAGGATTCACGATCGACGCTCTAAGAATGACAGAGGGTAGAGGCATTCTTCTCATGCTGAAGCAGTAAAAGGTAAGGAGTTGCGCAGGATGGCTCATCGCGCTGGCTGGTTGATTATCGCATTGGGTACTGTGGCGTGCTTGCTGGCTTTCGTGGCACGCTGGCGAGCGGAGTCGCTGAACAAACGTGTGGGTATTGTGCTGGACGGCGAGCAGCTGCTCCAGATCAGTGCAGATACCGGTATCACTTTTACGCAAATACTGCAACAGATGAAGCAGGCGGGAGCTACCGCGGTGGCTCTCAATGAGCAGAGTGTGGAAGACCTCTTCCGCGCCGGGCAGCTCAGCTGGGAGCTGTACCCCAAGTTCCCTTCGCCCATCGTGCGCGCGGCGTCTGTGCAGGTGGTAGAGCGGTTACGGCAGGCGTCGGAAAGCATTCAGACAACCTCCTCCCTGTGGAGGACAGTGTACACCCCATCACGCAAGAAGCTGCTGGATACCCTGCGGGCGAGCAGGGGAGTGCTGGTATATGCCTACACCGATACCGGTGGGGCGGTGGGCTTTTCTGTTCCGGCTTCATCTACCGTTTTTCAACAGATAAGCGCAGGCATTGACCCCGCGCTGGCGAAGCAGGTCTCCGCCGCCGGGCTATCGGTAGTGGCGCGAGTGGGTAACAGCCCTGCCTGTACGCCCCTTCGAGTGCGGCACGCGCTCGCCGGTGCGAAGCGGGTGGGGGCGAAGGCAATTGTTTTCAGCGGGGATGAAGTGCTGGGCTTTCGCGCGTTGCTGCCTCTCACTGCCGAGTCGATGCGCCAGCTGGGGATGCTATACGGCTCGGTAGAGTTCGGCAAACAGAAGGGTGACGAGCAGCTCACCCGCTTGCTGCTGGACCGTGTGGTGAGGGTGCATAGTGTCACCGACGCCGAGATGTCGTCCCTGAGCCCGGGCGAGCTGCTGGAGCGTTATACCCGTGCGGTGCGCGAGCGCAACATCCGTCTGTGCTATGTGCGGTTGCCCAGCGGTAGCGATGAACAGCCTCTGCGGGGGGCGGGGCTTTTCATCACGCAATTGCGTCGCTCTCTGCAGGAAGCAGGTTACCGCGTTGGGGACCCCCATCCGTTTACCGAACCGTCCGTGCCCGCATGGGTGTGGTGGGTGACCGGAGGCTCCGCACTGGTAGCGGCGGTGCTGGTGCTGGAGAGGTTGTTCGCTCTGCGCCCTTCATTGTGGCTGGCAGCAGGTGCGTTCCTGGTGGGGCTGGCGATGACGTATGCTGGCGGTGAGACGGGACGCAAAGCGTGCGCACTGGCGGCGGCGGTGGCGTTTCCCTCGCTGGGGTTCCTGCTGGTCAACCTCTTAAAACCGCATCGTTCGCCCGTGCTGTACGCTCTTGGCGCTTTTGCGGGGTTGACGCTGTTCAGTCTCGCCGGAGGACTGCACGTGGTGGCGTTGCTGGCGTCTCTGCCGTTTATGGTGAAGGCGAATCAGTTTGCGGGCATCAAGCTGGCGCACCTGCTGCCGGTGCTGGCGGTTGGGTGGGCGTATGCGCTGGATACGGTGAACGCCACCTCCTTCGCCGACGCGCGGCAACGCATTCGGCAGAGGTGGGCGCAGATTGTCGGCTACCCGGTTACGGTGGGGCTGGCGGTAGCGGTGCTGGTTGCGCTGGTACTGCTGGTTCTGGTTCTGGTGCGTACGGGCAACGAGCCGGGTGTGGGCGTTTCGGACATCGAGATGAAGATGCGCGTGCTGCTGGAGCGATACCTGCTGGCGCGTCCCCGCACGAAGGAGTTTCTGGTAGGGCATCCTGCGCTGGTGCTGGCTCTGGCGATGTCGGCGGCGGGCATCGGTCGGGCGGTGTGGATTCCGCTGTTGCTGGTGGGCGTGATCGGGCAGGCGTCGGTGGTGAACACGCTGTGCCACATCCATACACCGCTTGCGCTCTCCTTGCCGAGAATCTTGCTGGGATGGCTGCTCGGTGCTATAATAGGAACGCTGGCGTTCGTAGCGATACGCTGGTGGACGAGACGGGTGAGAGAATGAGCCGGCGGGGTATCCTTGCCTGCGGATACTACGGTTTCGCCAACCTGGGGGATGAAGCGGTTCTGGCGGGGCTGGTACACGGTTTACAGCAGGCAGGATATGCCGAGCCGGTCGTCGCACTGAGCGCAGATACCGGCTACACCGAGCGCGAGCACCGCATATCGGCGGTAGTGCGCACCGGGTTGCGGGCAGTCTGGCGGGCTATGCGGCGGTCACAGGTGTTCGTGCTGGGGGGAGGGAGCTTAATTCAAGATGTCACCAGCGCGCGTTCCGCCGTCTATTATTTAGGCGTGCACGAGCTGGCGCGACGCGCAGGTTGCCGACTCGCGTGGCTCGGTCAGGGAATCGGTCCGCTGCGACGACGCTGGGTGCGATGGTGGACGGCGCGAGCGGCGCGACAGGCAGAGGCTGTGGTGGTGCGCGACCCTGCTTCGGCGGAACTGTTGAGGGCGATGGGAGTGGAGGGAGTGCAGATAGGGGCAGACATCTCCTTCCTGTTGCCCGAAGCCGATACAGAAAACGGGTGGAAAGTTTTGCAACGATTTGGCGTCGAAAAAGGCGAGACGTTGCTCGCGATGGCGCCGCGTCGGTGGGCAGGTGGAAAGGAGTCGCCGGTGGCGCTGTTTCAATCGCTTGCCCGCTATGCTGTGCGGGAATGGGGAGCGAGAATATTGCTGGTACCCATGCAGGCGTCGCGTGATAGCGAACTGGTAGGGGAGATAGCGTCAGGCGTGCCCGACGCGGTAGCGCTCCGCACCCCCCTGTCGGTGCAGGAGGTGAAAGACATACTCGCCTGCTGTCGGGCGGTAGTGGGCATGCGTCTGCACGCGCTGATGCTGGCGGCGGCGTCGGGCGTGCCCGCTCTGGCGGTTAGCTACGACCCGAAGGTGCGCGCCTTCTGGGAGCCGGTGGAGCCGAAATACGTTGTGGACGTGGCGAATGTGGACGAGCATGTGCTTGAGCAACACCTCGCCGAGATATGGGAACAACCGCACACGTTGCGCGAGCGGGTGCAGACGTACGCCGCCCAGCAGCGCAACCTGGCATGGCGCAATATCGATGCGTTACTCGGGCTGGCTTCGTGAGGTGGGCAGGGCGATGTGGCGACTGACCTTGCTGAGCGTTGTGTGGTTGTGGGCGTCGGCGGTATGCCTGGCGTTCCCGCTGGAGGAACCGCCCGTGCAGATTTCGGCGGATGAGTTGCGCGAGGCGTTACAGCCCTCGCTGTTCAATAAGCGCCTGAAGCCCAGCCGGATCGAGGAGTTACTGCGCGCACCCGCCGAGAGCAGCACGCCCTCTGCCCGTCAGGGCGCGCCACAACCTGCCAACCGCCCTGCGCCGACGCCGCCGAAGGAGGAACCAAAACAGTCCGGCATCACCGTGCAGCGCAAGCAGGTGCAAAACGGGCGCCGTCCCAAAGACCCCTTCCGCGCCATCTCGGAGGAGTTCAACCGCAAGATACAGCTGAGCGGCAGCAAGAAAATCGGCTTCCATATCGCGAAGGTAAGCGGTGACCGCAACGCCTACAGCGATT
>BEHS01000172.1 GCA_002898895.1 bacterium HR16
TGTCCACTTTCGAGGAGATTACACGTGAGGAGCCCGAGAAGTCGTTGCTCGCGCCGCTGAAGAAGAGCGGTGGACGCAACAATCAGGGGCGTACGACCGCCCGCTTCCGCGGCGGTGGGAATAAGCGACGCTATCGGATTATCGATTTCAAGCGCGATAAGATCGGCGTGCCGGGTAAGGTGGTCAGCATCGAGTACGACCCCAACCGGTCGGCACGCATCGCTCTGATACAATATGTAGATGGCGAGAAGCGATACATCCTCTGCCCGGACGGGTTGAAAGTGGGCGATCAGGTGCTTAGCGGCGAGAACGCCGATATCAAGCCCGGCAACGCCCTGCCGTTGCGGGCGATACCGCTGGGCACGGTGATACACAATATCGAGCTCGTGCCGGGCAAGGGTGGACAGCTGGTGCGCAGTGCGGGCACGGCAGCGCAGCTGGTCGCCAAAGAGGGAAAGTACGCGCAGATACGCCTGCCCTCCGGTGAGGTGCGCATGGTACACCTCGAGTGCAAGGCGACCATCGGTCAGGTTGGGCACGCCGAGCACGAGAACGAATCGCTGGGCAAGGCAGGCAAGAGCCGCTATTTGGGAAGACGCCCGCACGTGCGAGGCTCGGCGATGACACCGCGTGACCACCCGCACGGTGGTGGCGAGGGTAAGGCGCCGATTGGTCGGCGGGGCGGTCCGGTGACGCCGTGGGGCAAGCCTACGCTGGGCAAGAAGACCCGTCGTCGCAAGCCATCGGACAAGTTCATCGTGCGGCGGCGCAAGTAATACGAGCAAGGCGACTGGAGGAGCGTTGGTATGTCACGTTCTATCAAGAAGGGACCGTATGTCGACCCGAAGCTGATGAAGAAAATCCAGGCGCTCAACGCCACCGGCGAGAAGCGAATTATCAAGACCTGGTCGCGTCGGTCTACTATCCTGCCGGCGATGGTAGGACACACCATCGCAGTGCATGACGGCAGGAAGCACGTGCCGGTGTTCATCACGGAGAACATGATTGGACACAAGCTGGGTGAGTTCGCCCCGACACGCACCTTCCGGGGGCACCCGGGGCACCACACCGACCGTACAACACGCAAGAAGTGAGGCAGAGAGATGGCACACGCAATAGCAAAATACGTGCGTGTATCGCCGCGCAAAGCGCGGTTGCTGATAGAGGCGATTCGCGGACAGTATGTGCCCGAGGCGGTGGCGTTTCTGCGCTTTTCGCCACAGCGTGCCGCCCGTCCTATCCTGAAGGTGGTACAGTCGGCGGCGGCAAACGCAGCGTTCCTGGCGGAGCGCGACGGGGAGACCATCGATGAGAACGCGCTGAAAATCGTGCACGCGGTTGTGGACGAGGGTCCCCGTCTGAAGCGCTATCGCCCGCGGGCGATGGGGCGTGCCTACCCCATCATCAAGCCGACCTGTCACATCAGAGTAGAGGTAGAGGAAGTACCGCGTCCCCAGCCTGCGGGACGGCGAGCGCGACACACTGGCGGCGGAACCGCGCCGAAAGCACCGACGAGCGAAAGTTAGCGTGAGAGAACCGGAGGAGGTTCAGTTTGGGACAGAAGATTCATCCAATCGGTTTTCGTGTGGGTATTATCCGCGACTGGGAAAGTCGCTGGTACTCGGCGAAGGACTACGCGAACTGGGTATATGAAGATTACAAAATACGCCGTTTCCTGAAGAAGGACCTGCCCAAGCGTCGTCCTGACCTGGCATCGGCGGCTATTTCGCGCGTGGAGATCGAGCGCGCGGCGAACCGGGTGGAGGTGACCATCTTCTCGGCGCGACCGGGCATCCTGATAGGTCGGCAGGGAAGAGGGCTGGAGGAGATACGGCAGGCTCTGGTGCACCTGCTCGACCCGACGTACCGCTGGCGTGCGGCGCGCGACAAGAACGCCCGTCCGAATGTAGAAGTGCACGTGCATGTGCAGGAGGTCAACGAGCCAGATAAGGACGCGCAGCTGGTGGCAGAAAACATTGCCCAGCAAATCTCGCGTCGTGTGTCATACAAGCGTGCCATGCGTCAGGCTATCCTGCGCACTATGCGCGCGGGAGCACTGGGCATCAAGGTGCGCGTGGCAGGCCGCCTGGCTGGCGCGGAGATGGCGCGTTCCGAAGTGGACAAAATGGGCAAGATTCCATTGCAGACGATACGTGCTGATGTGGATTACGGGTTCGCAGAAGCACCAACGACCTATGGCAACATCGGCGTAAAAGTATGGATATATCGCGGCGACATTCTGCCCGGTCAGAAGGTGGAAGAGGAGAGCCGGGAAGTGACGCCGGTGGTTCCACAGGAGGGCGAACGTCCCGCCGGACGCCGTCGCCGGGGTCGTCGAGGAGGAAGGAGGCAACGCGGCAATGTTGATGCCGAAACGAGTTAAATATCGCCGGCAGCATCGCGGACGACGCAAGGGCAAAGCGTCGGGAGCCACCAAGCTGGACTTCGGCGAGTACGGTCTGCAGGCGCTGGAGTCCTGCTGGATGACCAGCAACCAGATTGAAGCGGCTCGTATCGCAATGACCCGTCATGTACGCCGTGGCGGAAAAATCTGGATTCGCGTCTTTCCCGATAAGCCCTATACCAAAAAGCCTGCGGAAACCCGCATGGGCAGTGGTAAGGGCGCGCCGGCGGGATGGGTAGCAGTGGTCAAACCCGGACGTATCCTGTTCGAGATGGCCGGCGTGCCGGAGGAGCTGGCACGCGAGGCGATGCGCCTTGCATCGCACAAATTGCCGATTGCTACCAAATTCGTCACACGACGGGATTTCGAGGGAGAATATGAAACCGTTGAAACCGGAGGAACTCCGCAAGCTGAGCCTGCCGGAGCTGCAGCAGAGGTTGCAGCAGGAGATGGAGAGGCTGTTCCAGCTCCGACAGAGCAAAGCGGTGCGGAAGTTGAGTGATACAGCAAGCATCCGCATCACGCGGCATAATATCGCGCGCCTGCACACCATCATCACCGAAAAGCAGCGCGCGGAGAAGAAAGGCGCGTAACGGATGGGGGGAACATCAATGGCTGAAAACGAGGTGGTCACGCGCGGGCGCCGCAAAGTGCGCGTGGGAGTGGTGGTCAGCGACCGAATGGACAAAACGGTGGTGGTGGCGGTGGAACGCATCATGCGCCACCCGCTGTACGGCAAAACGGTCAGACGTACGAAAAAATTCCACGTGCACGATGAAAACAACGAGTGCCGGGTGGGCGATGTGGTGGAAATCATGGAGACCCGCCCCCTGAGCAAAACCAAACGCTGGCGTGTGTCGCGCGTGATACAGAAGGCACAGTAGGGGAGGTATCTGGCAATGATACAGATATACACCCGGCTCAAGGCTGCCGATAACTCAGGGGCACGCGAGCTGATGTGTATTCGCGTGCTGAAAGGCTCGAACACGCGCTACGCTCGCGTGGGAGATGTGATTGTGGCCGTGGTCAAGTCGGCGACGCCCGGAATGCCGGTGAAAAAGAGCGATATCGTCAAGGCGGTGGTTGTTCGCACGAAACAACCGATTCGCCGTCCTGACGGCTCAACGCTGCGTTTCGATGAAAACGCTGCTGTGGTGGTGACGAACAGCCTGGAGCCTCGCGGCACCCGTATTTTCGGTCCGGTGGCTCGCGAGCTGCGCGAACGCAACTTCATGCGCATCATCTCGCTGGCGCCGGAAGTGCTGTAGGAGAGGAACACCCATGAGCACTGCAACTGCTAAGAAAAAACAGAGCGGACGCGCTGTGCGCCCGCTGAAGATACGCAAGGACGATCTGGTGGAGGTCATTGCCGGCAAGGACAGAGGCAAGCGGGGGAAGGTGATTCGCACCATTCCGCGCGAGAACCGTGTGGTGGTGGATGGGGTGAACCAGGTCATTCGCCACCAGAAACCGCGCCCCGCCAGCCGTGCTACTCCACAAACGCAGACGGGGCGTATTGTGAAGCTCGCTCCCTTGCACGTATCCAAGGTGATGCTGGTGTGCCCACGCTGCAACCAGCGAACGCGCATCGCCATCTCGTTTACGCCGGATGGCAAGCGGGTTCGCACCTGCAAGAAATGTAAAGAGTACATCGACTCGGTGTAGATAGCATCCGCCGCGTCAGGCGGTCATGGAGTGGTGTGAAGCGATGAGTGAAACGACACAAACCCGATATGTATCGCGGCTCAAGGAGAAATACTATAAGGAAGTGGTGCCCCAGCTGATGCAGCAGTTCGGGTACAAGTCCATCATGCAGGTACCGCGCCTGGTCAAAGTGGTGATTAACATGGGCGTGGGACAGGGCGAACAGGACCCGAAGCAGCTGGATGGGGCAGTGCGCGACCTCGCGGCTATCTCCGGGCAGAAACCGGTGATTACCCGGGCGCGCAAGTCCATCTCTAACTTCCGCATCCGGCAGGGACACCGCATCGGCGCGAAGGTCACGCTGCGCGGCGACCGGATGTACGACTTTCTGGATAAGCTGATGAACATCGTGTTACCGCGCGTACGTGACTTTCAGGGTGTCTCGCCCAACTCGTTCGATGGGCGCGGGAACTTCTCGATGGGGATGCGCGAGCAGCTGGTGTTCCCCGAAATCGTGTACGACCAGGTAGACCGTATTCGGGGTATGGACATCTGCATCGTAACCACCGCGCGTACCGACGAGGAAGCCCGTGCGCTGTTAAAAGCACTGGGTATGCCGTTCCGACAGCGATAATAATGCTGTTGGTGAACAGGACTGTTACTCGGGGGAATTGACAACAGGAGGGCGTTTCGGTGAAACAGGTTGGCATCAAAGCGATACGCAACGTGGCTTTCGTAGGACATGGTGGCTCCGGCAAGACCAGCCTGACGGAGGCGTTGCTTTTCACCACCGGCGGTATCGACCGCATGGGGAAAGTGGAAGATGGCAATACCGTATCGGATTTCGACGCAGATGAGGTCAAGCGCAAAATCAGCATCAACGCCTCCGTTGTGCCTGTGGAGTGGAAAGAGCATAAGATAAACGTTATCGACGCCCCCGGCTATCTGGATTTTGTTGGGGACATGGTGGGTGCGCTGCATGTAGCAGACGCTGCGGTGCTGGTCACCCCGGCGCAAAGTGCACCGGAGGTGGGCTTCGATATCGCGCTGGAGTATATCGAGAAGCGCGGTATCGCGCGGGCGGTGTTCATCAGCAAAATGGACCGTGAAAACGCCGACTTCGAGGCGCGCCTGCGGGAGCTGCGTGACCGGTTCGGCTCGCGGGTGGTTCCGATTATCGTGCCCATCGGGGCGGAAGCAGCGTTTGAGGGCGTCGTCGACCTGATTTCGATGCGGGCGGTGCGCGGCGTAGGCGCAAAGGCAACCGAGGCGGACGTGCCTGCCGCTCTGCAAGAGCAGGTGAAGCGGTATCGCGAGTGGCTGGAGGAGTCGGCAGCCGAAGGCGACGATGAACTCACGCTCAAGTACCTGGAGGGCGAGCCTCTGACCACCGACGAGATACGGCGCGGATTGAAGGAAGGCATCACCAGCGGAAAGCTGATGCCTGTGGTGTGCGGCTCAGCCAGCAACCTCAACGGGCTGACCGCCTTTCTGGATTTTATCATCGGCGAGTTCCCCTCGCCTGCGGACATGCCGCCGGTGAAGGGCAAGAACCCGCAGACAGGACAGGAGGAGACGCGCAAGCCCGATGACAGCGAGCCGCTGGCGGCGTTCGTGTTCAAGACGATGGCGGACCCCTACGTGGGTAAGCTGACCTACTTTCGTGTGATGTCGGGTGTGTTGCGCTCAGATAGCCATGTGTGGAATGCCAGCAAGGAGCGCGACGAGCGCGTGGGACAGATTTTCTTTGTGCGAGGCAAGCAGCAGGAACCGACGCCTGCGGTGCACGCAGGCGACATCGGCGCCATCGCCAAACTGCAGGAGACCGGCACAGGCGATACGTTGACCGACCGGGCGAAGCCTATCATCCTGCCGGGAATCGAGTTCCCCGCGCCGGTGTACAGCGTGGCGATTCGCGCAAAGAGTAAGGCGGATGAGGACCGGTTGGGTCCTGCTCTGAGCCGTCTGGCGGAAGAGGACCCGACCTTCCGGTACCATCGTGACCCCGAAACGGGGCAAACGGTGATTTCCGGCATGGGCGAATCGCATCTGGACGTAGTGATCGAGCGGATGAAGCGCAAATTCGGCACGGAGGTCAACGTGGAGGAACTGCGCATTCCCTATCGCGAGACCATCCGTAGCAAGGCGCAGGCGCAGGGCAAGCATAAGAAGCAGACCGGTGGGCGCGGGCAGTACGGCGACTGCTGGATTGAAATAGAGCCGTATCCCGACGGCGAGTTTCTGTTCGAGGACCGCATCGTGGGTGGCGTCATCCCGAAGCAGTACATTCCTGCGGTGGAAAAAGGCGTGCGCGACGCCATGCGCCGGGGCGTGCTGGCTGGCTATCCGGTTGTCAACGTCAAGTGCGCTGTGTACGACGGTTCGTACCACACCGTAGACTCGTCGGACCAGGCGTTCCAGATAGCGGGTAGCCTTGCCTTCCAGAACGCCGCCGCGAAGGCGAACATGGTGCTGCTGGAGCCGGTGCTGAAGGTGGAAATCATCGTGCCGGAGGAGTTCCTGGGCGATGTGATTAGCGACCTGAACGGCAAACGCGGGCGCGTGATGGGCACCGAGAGCGCAGGTGCAGGCAGACAGAAAATCACTGCGCTGGTGCCGCAGGCGGAGATGGTGCGCTATGCGATTGACCTGCGCTCCATCACGCGAGGGCGCGGGCGGTTTTCCACCGAGTTCTCGCACTACGACGAGGTGCCGGCGCATATCGCCCAGCAGATTATCGAACGCGCGAAGAAAGAGCGCGCTGAGGCGGAGAGATAGCCAGCGGTAGGATATCGCAGGCTAAAGCGGCTACAAGTGCAGTCATCAGGAGGGAGTAATCTGTGGCAAAAGAGTGCTTGAAAGTCAAAGCGCGGCGTCCGCAGAAGTTTAAGGTGCGCGAGTATCACCGGTGCAACATCTGCGGTCGTCCTCGCGGGTATATCCGCAAGTTCGGTTTGTGCCGAATCTGCTTCCGCGAGATGGCGCATCGCGGGCTGTTGCCCGGAGTGAAGAAAGCATCGTGGTAAGGGGGATGGATACCTTCGTCGTGCCTGACAGGCGCGCAGCGAACCGTCCATCTCACATCACTAAGGAGGAGAAGAACCATGCCTGTCAATGACCCGATTGCGGATATGTTGACCCGTATCCGTAACGCAAACATGGCGCTCCACGAGACGGTGGAGATGGATGCGTCCAAAATCAAAGTGGAAATCTGCCGAATCCTCAAGGAAGAAGGCTACATCAAGGACTATGAGGTCATCGAGGCGAAGCCTCAGAACCGCTTGCGCATTACCTTGAAGTACGGTGCGAAGCAGGGCAAAACACGCGAACGCGCGATTACCAACCTGCGTCGGGTTAGCAAGCCCGGGCTGCGGGTGTATCGCAAAGCGAAGGACCTGAAGCCTGTTTTCTTTGGCTTCGGTACGGCAATTGTCAGCACGTCGCGCGGCATCATGACCGATAAACAAGCCCGCCGACTGGGTTTGGGCGGCGAAGTGCTGGCAGAAGTGTGGTAAAATAGAGTTCGCACCGGGGAAAAGGAGTGTTGTAGCATGTCACGCATAGGCAAAAAACCGATACCCATACCGCAGGGTGTGGACGTGCAGTGGGAACCGGGGCGCATCACGGTGTCGGGTCCGCTTGGTACACTGACCAAGAGGATACCAGCCGAGATGACCGTGCGCCGCGAGGATGGGTTCCTGCTGGTGGAGCGTCCCAGCGACGAGCGCAACCACCGTGCTCTGCACGGTTTGACCCGTACACTTATCGCCAACATGATCGAGGGCGTCTCGAAAGGCTATGAGCGCGTGCTGGAGGTGGTCGGCGTCGGCTATCGTGCGCAGGTAGAGGGCGGCAAGCTCTCGCTCAGTGTGGGATATGCGCAGCCGAAGGTGCTGGAACCTCTGCCCGGCATTACCTTTGTCGTGGGGCAGGATGTGAACACCCGCACGCCCCTGATCACGGTGAAGGGCATCGATAAAGAGGTTGTGGGACAGCAGGCAGCGCTCATTCGGCGGGTGCGCCCACCGGAACCTTACAAGGGTATGGGTATTCGATATCGTGGTGAACACATACGCCGCAAAGCCGGTAAAGCGGGCAAAGGCGGTAAAGGTAAGGGGAAATAAGCCATG
>BEHS01000173.1 GCA_002898895.1 bacterium HR16
GGTGTTGAACTCGAAGGGCACACCGCCTGCTTCGCGTATCGCCTGCTTGACGATTGCGCCCACCTTGTTCAGGTGCACATGCCCGGGCACAATCTCCACGAAGGAGTTACACACCGCGATGAAGGGTTTGTCCATATCCGCGTCGCGCACGCCCGTCGCCTTTAACAGCGAGCGGTGCGGCGCGCGCTCAAAACCTTTTTTGATGATGTCGCTACGCATCGGGTCACCTCACGGCTCTCAGGGTTGGTATAGATAAAGGATACCACATTCGGGCAAAGCCGTGTAGTGATGCATTATGCTCTATGTTGTGCGACTTATTACAAATATTGCTTTAATGCTTGATTTCATCAAAATGTCCTCCGTAAAGCCAATTCTCCCTGACGAATGGTACGATTCTTGCACTATAAAGAAGCATAAAGAGACTATAGATGTGGGACACTAAGTACCCTCTGTAGCCGCAAATGTTCTGCTTCTATTCTCTCTACCAAACACAACCATAGAAAGGAGTCAGACACATGCGATTCGTACACTCTCTTAGGCTCGGTTTCGGGTTGGCAACAGTGCTGCTGGTGGCAGCTACCGCCCCGGCATCGGCGCAGGTTGTTCTCACCTTCGAAGGCCTAAGAAACCTGGAGCCCGTCCTGAACTACTACAATGGTGGATTGGGTGGTTTCGGAAGCGGCCCCGGTCCCAATTACGGCATCACCTTCGGAGCCGATTCACTGGCGCTCATCGACCGTGATGCAGGCGGCAGCGGGAACTTCGGAGGTGAACCTTCTCCTGACACAGTAGTGTTTTTCAGTTCAGGGCCCGGGGTGGTCATGAACGTGCCGGCGGGCTTTAGCACCGGTTTCTCTTTCTTCTACTCTGCACCGTTCTTCACGGGCACCATAGAAATCTACGATGGGCTAAACGCTACCGGCACTCTGCTCGCCTCGATACCTCTGCCACTGACGCCGGATACTGGGGCACCGGACCCCACCGGCAGATACAGCCCTCTGGTGCCGTTTGGTGTCAGCTTCAGTGGTGTTGCCAAATCTGTCAACTTTGGCGGTACCGCAACTTATATTGCCTTCGACAACATCACATTGGGTTCCCAAACGCCTGGAGGAGCCATCCCTGAGCCGACCACACTGGTACTTTTCGCCGGCGGTTTAGGCGCGGTTTTAGGCACCCGCCGACGGACAAGGTGAGGCTAAACAACATAGCCTCTTGGGCAGGGCGCGTCCGCGCCCTGCCTCCTGCAATGGAATCCCCCCTATCGCACGAACGTCCGGCTGCTGAAAGGGTGATGCAGGACGGCAGACACTCGGCTGGACATCTGGTCCGCTCAAGCTCCAGCTGCCTGACGGCACGGTCAGCGTTCGCGAGCCGGAGTGGCTATGGCAGTCTCCACCGCCTCGTCTATCGGATGTGCTTGCCCTCTACAACTCTTAAAGCTTGCATCTGTCCACCGAAATATGCCACAATAAGAAGCCTTCGGGCGTACAACCTATCAGGCGGAGAATATGCAAACGAGTCCGAACTACCTTAAGCAGATGGGGATGCAGCTAAAACCCTATACCCGACCGATTGTCTGGCGCAGTATCCTGCAGATAGCCACTACCTACCTTCCCTTCTTTCTGCTGTTCGCCCTGTCATGCCGCATCATGGAACAGCACTGGGCGTGGAGCATTCCCCTTAACATTCTTGCGGGGCTTTTCCTGGTGCGTATCTTCATCCTGCAACACGATGCAGGACACGGTTCCTTCTTCCCCAATCGCCGTGCCAACAACGCGCTGGGCTTCGTGTGCAGCATCTTGACGATGGTACCCTACGCCGCATGGCAGTATACACACGCCATCCATCACTCCACAAGCAGCAATCTGGATAAGCGCGGCGTGGGTGACGTGTACACGATGACTTTGCAGGAATATCTGGACGCAACACCCTGGCAGCGCCTGCGGTATCGCGTGTTTCGGCATCCGCTGGCGATGTATCTGTTGGGACCCTTCGTCGTCTTCATGGTGGGCTACCGGATACCGATGGGCATTTCGCGGAGAAAGCCTGCCCTGTTTCGAAGCGTAATGTACACCAACCTCGGCATCGCGCTGTACATCGCAGCCATCGTGGCGCTATTCGGCTGGAAGGCGGTCTGGCTGGTGTATCTACCTGTCCAGTACGTGGCGAGCGCAGTGGGACTGTTTCTCTTCTACGTGCAGCACCAGTTCGAGGATACCTACTGGGAGCGTGACCCGCGCTTGGAGTTCCTGCGAGCGGGGCTGGAAGGGGCATCCTACCTGCGCCTTCCGCGTGTGTTACAGTGGCTAACGGGCAATATTGGCTTCCACCATGTACACCACCTCGCGCCGCGCATCCCGAACTACCTGCTGGAAAAAGCGTATCGAGAGGTGCCTGAGCTGCAGATGGCGCCTACACTTACCCTGAAAGACGCTATTCAAGCGGCTTTCGCCGACCTGCACCTCTACGATGAGGAGCGCAAGCATCTGGTAGGCTTCCGCGACGCCGCACGGCTGTTGCGCCAGCGAAAAGTGGAAGGTCACGCCGTGTCGTAACCGAAGGCTGTATGGTGGAGGGTCACGCTCTGTCGTGACCACGTGGTCTTGGGATGCGACGGAGCGCATCCCTCCAACGACGCGGCAAACAGGAGATGTCCCATCCGCGCCGAAGTACTGCCCTGAAAAACTGTTCTGGTACCACGCAACGGTTTGGCAGGAGGCGTGTATGAGCGGGAAATTGTTGCCGGAGCACCCACGGCTGCTCTTCAATCGGCAGGGCATCGAAGCACTGAAGGTGCGGATAGAGCGTTGCGAGTGGGCACAAAAGCGATGGCGTGCTGTGGTGCAAAACGGTGAGGGGTGGCTGAAGGAATCTGTCACACTGCCCCCGCGCGGCGGCAACTGGTACCACTACTACGCCTGCCCGGAACACGGTGCGGCTCTGCGAACGGGCGAGCGCATCGGCGAATGGCAATGGGAACACATCTGCCCGGTGGACAACAGGCGTTTCCGCAGTGACCCCAGCCGCCCGGAGCAGGATTACGATGGCTGTGTGATTATGACTGTGCACGGGCAGATAGCAAACCGCGTGCGCGACCTGGGCATCCTCTACCAGGTGACCGGTGACGCGCGCTATGCCCGCAAAGCGGCGGAGATTGCTCTCCAGTATGCTGAACGCTATGCCTCCTATCCTTTGCATACCATTCGTGGCGAGGCACGTATCGGCGGCGGCAAGGTGGGCCCGCAAACCCTTGACGAAGCGGTATGGTTAATCCCGATGGCGCAAGGGGTGGACCTGATTTGGGAAACCCTCTCCCCGTCCGACCGCGACCTGCTGGCTCAGAAGCTCTTTCTGCCCGCCGCCCGCGAGGTGATATTACCCCATCAGATGGGCGTGCACAACATCCAGTGCTGGAAAAACAGCGCGGTGGGGCTGGTGGGGTTGTTGCTGGAAGAAGAGGATCTGATTCAACAGGCTATCCACCACCCGGAGCGTGGCTACTGGACACAAATGCGCAAAGGCGTCACCGCCGACGGGATGTGGTGGGAAGGTGCGTGGGGCTATCACTTTTACACCCTGTCCGCCCTCTGGCATTTGACGGAAGCGGCGCGCAATTGTGGAATAGACCTCTACGGCGAGGAGCTGAAACGCATGTACGACGCTCCCTTCCGCTTCGCCACACCCAATCTGCTGCTGCCGGCGTTCAACGACAGCACAGAGGTCAACCTGCGTGCACAAGCGCCCGCTTACGAGCTCGCCTACGCCCGCTACAAAGACCCTCTCTATGTGCAGCTGCTTGCCACAAGCAATCGCGAGAACGACTACGCGCTCTGGTTCGGTGTGGAATCTCTGCCGAAACCCGGAGCGACGAGATGGCGTAGCGCGAACTATCCCACATCGGGTTATGCGATTCTGGCGAAAGGGCGAGGAGAAAAAGCCACGTGGCTCTGCCTGAAATACGGTCCGCACGGCGGTGGACACGGACACCCCGATAAGCTGCATCTGGAGATACACGCTGCAGGCGCACCCCTCGCCGTCGACCCCGGAATGGCACGCTATGGGGTACCCATTCATGGGAACTGGTACCGCACCACGCTGGCGCATAATACTCTCGTGGTGGACGAAAGTGACCAGCAGCCCACCGAGGGCAGGTGCCTGCAGTTCGGCAGCACGAACGGCGTGGACTTCGTGGTAGCCAGCGCGGGAGCCATCTACCCCGACGTGCGATTCGTGCGTGCGGTTGCCCTGCTAAGTGAGGATGTTATCGTCGTGCTGGACTCGGTGCGGTGTGAGGGGGAGCGTCTGCTGGATGTTGCTTTCCACCTGCAGGGTTCGTGGGAGCACCTGCCTGAGGGCGCAAGATGGCAGCCCCCTGCCAAACGCGGCTACAGCTACCTGAGCGAGCCGACCATCCGACCGGTGGAGAGAGCAATTACCCTGAGCGTTCGCCAGAGCGGGGGCAATACCCTTACAGCAACGCTGGCAAGTGATGCCCCCTTTGAGCTGATTACCACGCTGGGGGTCGGCAAACACTCGGAAGACCGCGTGCCGGTGCTTCTGCTGCGCAGGAAGAGCAACACCCTGCACGCAGTAGAGGTATTGAGCCTGAAGGGCAGGCGAGTACACGCGGAGCTACTATCCTCTACCCCGAACGGCGACGCCGCCTTTGTTGCCCGGATTACCCTGCCGGACGGGCGGAAGCGGTTGCTCGCGTTAAACCCACAGGGCACGCCGGTTCAGCTGCAGACCTCCGGCGGTGCGAGATGGCGCGTGGACGGCTACTTCGGAGTGCGGTAAAACCGGCTTGGCATGAGATTCTCCCCCGGAGCGGTTCCGCTCGTCTGTCATTCTGAGCGGAGCGAAGAACTTTGTATCAATAGGCGGAGATGCTTCGCTAACGCTCAGCATAACAGCATAACGGTTGTCATTCTGAGCGAAGCGAAGAATCTCGGTGTAGCGATAGGCGAAGATGCTTCGCTAACGCTCAGCATGACAAAAAGCACACCAAACCTGTCATTCTGAGCGGAGCGAAGAATCTCAAATATGCTTCACTGCGTTCATAGACTGAAACATGCCTGTGTCCACAACATGCATATCTACTGAGGTCTGACAAACCGCTAACCTTCCTCCACCAGCTCCTGCATCGCCTCCTTCAAACCGCCTAATGTTTCTTCATCGTGCGCCTCGATGTAGCAGCGAATCAACGGCTCCGTGCCCGAAGGACGCACCAGCACCCAGGCATCTCCCTCCAGCAACAGCTTCACACCGTCTATCAGGTTCGTACCCACCACATGCAACCCGTTCAGGTTATTCGGTGGTTGCTCGCGGAAACGGCGCATTAACTCGCCTTTTACCGATTCGCTTACATGCAGGTCGATGCGCCGGGTGCGGTACTCTCCCGTCCGTTGCGCCACCTGTGCCAGAGCCGGTTTGAGTGTTACCCCCTCCTTCGCCACCATTTCCGCCATCAGCAGGTCGGCGAGAATGCCGTCCTTCTCCGGAACGTGCCCGATGACGCTCAGACCGCCGCTCTCCTCTCCACCTACCAGCGCGCCCGTCCGCGCCATCGTGCTGCCCACCCACTTGAAACCAACAGGCGTCTCGTGCACCGTGATGTTGCCGTAGCTGCGGGCGAGGGCGTCTACCTGGTGCGTGGTCGCTACCGTGCGCACCGCGTGACCGCTTTCGGGCTTCATCTTGCGCAGCAGATACCACAGCGTCAACACAATCACCTGGTTGGCGGTAACCATCTCGCCGTCCGAGTCCACCACGCCAAAGCGGTCGGCGTCGCCGTCCGTTGCCAATCCAAGGTGTGCTCCCGTCTCTCTCACCCGCTCGCTCAACAGACGCAGGTTCTGCGGGTTCGGGTCGGGCAGGGAGCCACCGAAAGCGGGGTTGCGCTCGCCTTTGATGGTTTCCACCTGCGCACCCACCTCGCGCAAAAAGCCATCTACATAGCCGCGTCCCGTCGCGTAGAGCGGGTCAAACACCACCTTCAGTCCCGCCAGCGCGCGCGTGTCCAGCAGACCATGCAGATGCGCGAAGTAGTCGGGGCGTGGGTCTATCTTTTGCTTCAAGGAAGGGTTCCCCTCGCGCTTTACCGATTCAGGATGTTGCAGGCAGTACGCGATTTGCTCCTCGATGGCGTCGGTCGTCTCCGGCAGGGCGGGGTGGCAGGTTTCGGGGATGAACTTGATGCCGTTATACTGAGGCGGATTATGCGAGGCGGTCAGCATCACCGCGCCGGCGAGCCCTCGTGCGCGGATGGTGTACACGGTGACGGGCGTCGGCGTGTCGCGGTCGGTGACCAGCGCGGGGATGCCGTTGGCGGTCAACACATCCGCAATCAGGTCGGCGAAGAGGTCGGAGAGCAGGCGCGCATCGTAGCCGATGACGATGCCGCGTTCCGCGTGCCCCTGCGCCTTCACATAGTTGGCGATGGCTTGCGCCACGATAGCCACGTTGTCAAAGGTGAACTCGCGCGCCATGACGGCGCGCCAGCCGTCGGTGCCGAATTTGATAGAGACGTTCACTCTTTACCTTACCTCCTGTGCAACATGCAAGACGGCGCAGCCGACTTGAAGCAGAGCCTTTGTCCTAAAATGATCAAACTTGGAACAACTTGTTAGCCCGCCCCACTTCTTCGTCCCTCCCACAGCTTATAGAAATAATGCGCAAAAATCTCTGCCAGCTTGACCGGCACCGCATTGCCTATCTGGGCCGAGATTTGCTCATAACTACCGTAAAATCGGTAAGAGTCGGGGAATGTTTGCAAACGAGCCGCCTCCCTAGGCGTTATTGCGCGGTCGGATGTGGGATGAGCAAATCTTCCCTTGGTGAAATTGGTGCAGCCAGTGGTGAGCGTATTCGCCGGCCTGTCGAAAGCCATCCTACCGTAAACATCGTGATACCCAACGTTTTTCCCGTTTCTATGACAAACCAACCACAATTCTGGTGGCAGGCTATCTCTACTACCTCCGTTGTGCGGTATATGTCTTAATCGCTCTAGGCTCAAAGGTGTGTGTTTCCGTGCCTTGTGTAAAGGATCGGTCCCGCTCTCTTCACCTGAATTTAAGTGTTGAAGACCGGCAAAAGCATCTCTTACGGTGTTCCACTCTTTTTTCCCGATTAAGGCGGCTTTTTCGGGCGAGGCGTGCGTGGTGTCTGGTACCCTCAGTTCTATATCGAGATAGGTACCTAACAAGATAAAGCGTTTGCGAAATTGCGGCACACCGTAATCTACGGCATCCACTATTGTCGGCTCAGACATCCTGTAACCTAGTTTCCCCAGATTGCCGACCAACTTACCCAAAACGGCCGAGTTTTGCCTTAATCCAGGGACGTTCTCCACAAACAAAAACATGGGACGTAGTATCTCAACAAAACGGACCGCTTCCAAGATTAAAGAAGCCCGTGCATCCTCTCTTCTATAGCGGTTTTGTCTGCTAAAAGGTTGACATGGTGCACAAACACTCAAAACGGTGAGTTGCCCACTTCTTAATCCGGCCCGCTCCCTCACCTGTTCCGGCAACACGTTTCGGATATCTTCCACATACAGTATAACCTCCGGATGATTTAAGCGATACGTCTCGGCTGTAACGGGATCGAACTCTACTGCTGCCAGCACCTTGAAACCTGCAGCCTTGAACCCGGCGGTCACTCCCCCACAACCGGCAAATAAATCTATCATTGTCGGTATAGAATCTGACTTCATATCGTTTCTTGCCCCAAAATTGCTTTTTTGAAATACGCACAGTACTTATGCAAGGGACACACGTTGCATTTGGGTTTACGAGACCTGCAAATCAACCTTGTAAAATCCAAAAGATTTTCGGCGGACAAGCCGATATTCGCCTCTGACAGAAGCGGTAAGAGATCCCGTAGCTGTTGAGAACCTTTGGTTACGTGTCCCATCTCAAGGCCGGTAAACCGCGACACAAAACGTAGGATGTTCACATCGGCAGGAACCAATCCTTGGCCATAAGCAAAGGTCAGGATGGCTGCAGCAGTATATGTTCCTATACCCGGAACCTTGAGCAAACTCTCAAGATCGGTCGGTATCTCCCCGTTGTGATTCTCACAGATGTAACGTGCGGCTTTTATCAGATAAGGCACCCGCTTGGATAACCCCAGAGGACGCAATACTTCTCTCAGTTCGTTCTCATCGGCACGGGCAA
>BEHS01000174.1 GCA_002898895.1 bacterium HR16
GACCGTGCCATCCATGCGAATCACCGGGTGGTAGAACCGCGCGATTTTCTCGGCGTCGCCTACCGCGTAGTGCCCGATTAGCGCACGGCGGAAGCGGTCACGCGAGCGGTTAGGGTTGCTGCCGTGTATCAACGAGCCGTTGAAGAATAGCACATCCCCCGGCTCCATCACGACGGGCACGATGGGCATATCTTTCGGGACGGGTACGGTGATGTCGGTAAAGCTCTGGGTAATATCGGCGGGGATGGTGCACAGGATGGGCAGGTGTTGTGTGCCCGGCACGACCATCAGGCAGCCATTTTCCTCATCACAATAGTCCAGCGCCATCCATGCGGCAATGCAGGTGCCCGGTTGCACGCGCAGATAGAAGTTGTCTTGATGCAACGCCTGCCCACGCGCGCCCGGAGGCTTGAAGTACAGCATGGTCTGCACCGCGTAGGGTTCCTTGCCCAGCAGGGTGGTCATGCACGTATTCAGGCGCGGGTCAATCATCCATTTGAGGCTTACCTCGTCCCAGCGGTGCATGTGTATCATGCGAGGATAGCGTTTGAGCGGGTCGTTACTGCTGGGGTCTACTCCTTGGAAATCACCCGGATAGGAGCCTGTCTCACGTAGGCGCATGTAGTGGTCGATGTAGAACTCGGCTTCCTGCCGACTGAATAGACCGCGCGCTACCGTGTAGCCGTCATGGTGATACTGCTCCACTTGCTCTGTTGTGAGCATTCCTGCACCCCCTCTATATGGTTAGCGTATGAAAATACTACCCTAAGGGACGGGGGTCTGTAAAGTGGTGGTTCGAACGTGTAACGACCGGCTCGGCAGGAGCCTCGCCCTCCAGAGGGGGTATGTCTTCGCCAAATTGGAGGGCGAACCTCCTGGTGAGCCGCCCCCATCCCAGCCCTCCCCGCACGCGGGGAGGCAGCAGTTCCTCCCCCGTGAACGGGGGAGGCAGGGTAGGGGAGCGTTCACACCGCTCGGCAGGAGCCTCGCCCTCCACGACCCCCCGCTCGTAGTGGCGCACTTCGGTGCGCATTCGGCGAAACGGCAGTGGCTCCGTTACTTTACTGCAGTGTCACCGCGTTCACCGGTGCGGATGCGGATGGCGTCGGCAACGGGTATCAGGAAGATTTTGCCGTCGCCGATTTCGCCCGTTCGGGCGGCTTCCTGTATCACATCCACTACCTGCTCCGCGAGCGCGTCGGGCACCACCACCTCGATTTTCACCTTTTGTAGCAGGTTGATGGTGTACTCCGCTCCGCGGTAGGTCTGCGTGTAGCCCTTTTGCCTGCCCGAACCGTGAACTTCGGTAACGGTGATACCCGCGATACCGATCTCACTCAGTGCAGATTTCACCTCGTCCAGTTTTTGTGGACGGATGATGGCTTCTATCTTGATCATGGTCGGTTACCTCCTGTTATGCGCGTCCTTCAGTAGCCGGGCGGTGCACTGTCGGAACGCCAGTAGATTGTGGTAATTGTGAGGCGGCGGCTACAGCCCCCACGGTAGCAATAGGGGTTACTGCGAAATCGGGATAAGCGAGCACGCCCGTCTCTGCCATATCCAGACCCGCCAGTTCCACCTCGCGCGGCACGCGAAGCGCCATCACTTTGTTCTGTACGGTAAAGAACAGCCATGATAATCCGAACGCCCACACCAGCAGGGTAGCGATGCCCACCAGTTGAGCGCCAAGCTGTCCCCAATCACCATACAAAGCGCCTCGCACCGTTCCTGTTACGCCGTTCCACCCTGCTCCATAGGTGCCATCGGCAAAGATGCCTACAGAGAGAACGCCCCATAGACCGCACACTCCGTGAACGGAGATGGCGCCGACCGGATCGTCCACATGGATGCGGTCGAAAAAGGTGACTGCTACACATACCAGTATACCCGCAACGGCACCGATGACTGCAGCGGCAATGGGCCCCACGAAGCCAGAAGGCGCGGTGATTGCCACAAGCCCCGCGAGCATCCCATTGGCGGCCATAGTCGGATCGATGGCGCCGTTCCGCTTCCATGTATACAACGCAGCTGCAAGGCTCCCCGTTGCGCCTGCCAGCATGGTAGCTACCGCGATGACACCTATGCGCAAGCCTCCTGCTCCCGACGCCATCAGTGTGGAGCCGGGATTGAAGCCAAACCATCCGAAAGCGAGGATAAATGTGCCCAGCAGCGCCATGGGGATATGGTGAGCAGGCAGAGCCACAGGCTTGCCGTCGCGGGTGTACTTGCCTATTCTGGGACCAATCACTATGGCGCCTGCCAGCCCACACAATCCACCGATAGCGTGTACTACCCCGCTACCGGCGAAGTCGACGTAGCCGTGCCCCAGTCCGAAATTGGTACCCAGGGTTGCCAACCAGCCGCCTCCCCATGCCCAGTTGCCGAAGAGCGGATAAAGCACTATGGACATGAAGAAGCCGTACACTATGAAGGCGGCAAGTCGCCACCGTTCCGCCATGGCGCCGGTGGGGATGGTTGCTGCGGTGTCCATAAACACCATCTGAAAAAGAAACATGGTCAGCACGCCTACATCGTAGGCTTCACCGCCTAGCAACCATCCCCTGGTACCGAACAACCCGAACTCCTTACCGAACAGTTTGATGCTGAACTCCGATGCGAAGCCGCTGCCCATCAGGCCTCCCAAACCGGGCACGGAGGCTGCCCCTCCATACATCAGGGCATACCCCGCTACCCAGAAGCCCACCATGCCGATAGAGTAGACGAGAAAATTCATCAGCATGGTGTGAGAGGCGTTTTTGGCACGACATAAACCGGTCTCCACCAGCGCGAACCCCGCTTGCATGAACATGACGAGGAAACCGGTTATCAGTATCCACATCATGTTGATCGCTACGCGGTTCTGTCCAACACCATCGGCAAGGCGGATTGCCAGCGGTTCTACCTGCGCTTGCCGCTGATAAGCATCGTACTGTCGTTTCTGCTCCGCGTAGTCGGCGCTATTGGGCGATGGTTCAGGGACAGCGAACGGATTGCCCTGTGCATCGCGTACATCCGCAATGTTACCGGTCTTGTCCCCTGCGGGGTCGTTACGGCTTTGTTGCGCCAGAGCTGTGGTGACGCACACCGCCACAAGAAGCACAGCGAGTATCGCGACGGTGTAACGAGGTGGATAGCGTCGATTCTTTTGCATCGTGTGTCCCTCCTTACGGCTAAAATTTGAATACCTGCGAGTACATCACGGTCACCTGTTGCTTCTTGGTGGCTGCTCCGGAGTCGTTCAGGAAGAAAGGCTGGTTGGAGCTGTCGAAGCGCACCTCAAAGCGACTGATAGATGAGCCGATGTGGTACTCGTAGGTGATGGTGAACTCGCTGAGCTTCTGCACTACGCCCGTGCGGAATCCGTCTTTGTCGTCGAGGTAGGAGTGGCGCAGGGCAAGCGCACGCCCTCTGGGCAGGGCGCGTCGATAGTACACCGCGTAGCCAAGCCACTTCGCGCTCGCCGATTTGTCTTCTCCGTAGTCGAAGTTCAGCCCGACCTTATCCGCTCCCAGCGTATAGAACAGCACGGTGTCCCATACGGTGCGCGCACCGCTGGCGGGAGCAATCGCCTCATCACCGGAAATCACGTTCTGGACGAAGCTGAGCCGCTCGTTGGCGTAGTTGACCGCCATGTGGAAGCTCTTTTTGCTGTTGTTGTCCTCCGTAACGTCCCATCCGTTGACCAGCATCGCCTGCAATCCCCATCCTGAGCCAAGGCTGGTGGATGCGCGAATGCCCGTATGGTAGAAGGGGATGGCGTATACGAAGGGCAACGAGCGCGAGTAGTTATCGTTCGTGCTGGATTCGATGACCTCAGCTCCCAGTGCGGTCACGAACTTACCCACGTCCACCGTCCAGTTGCCTGCGCTGGTGGTGATAAAGACCTGCTGGAACAGCTTGAACTTATCCTCGCCGGGGTTGTAGTGCACCAGGTCGGCGGTCTTACCGGTGGTGAGGGTCAGCGTAAACCCAACGGGTTCGGGTTTGCTTTTGAGCGTGACCTCCAGCAGGCTGAGGCTCAGCGAGCCGGAGCGCTGGTCAAAGGCGCGCACCACGTTCTGGTTGGTGCCGTTAGCGCCGGATGGCGGGTTATTGAAGTTGTAGCCCGCATACACATCCAGCAGACTGCTGACCTCCACATCAGGGGCGCCCTGCGTATGCACTGCAGCGGCAGCCCACAGCGCGCACATCACGCACAGAACCAAACGTCGCATACACGTACCTCCTGAAATGAGATGTTTTGTTTTTCGGGAAGTCTCGTGGAGCGGCTGAAAGCCTCTCCGGTCGCGGCGTTGCGTGTAAAAGTGGGGTCGCTGCAGTGCGTGGCTAACGCCTTTGCGTAGCCGAATCAAAAAACGGCGGACACGCGTTTGCGACGCCTCTGTCTGCCGTTTCTCAGGGGGACGACCTCGTCACATCCTTGACGTTACCACTATACCACAGAGGGTAATTTTTTGTCAAGCTATACGGCGCATGAAGCACATGCCTCTTCAGGAATCTCACGAAGGGCATGGCTGAGCCACTGCAGTAACAGGGGGCGCTGGCTTGCCATCAGTGCCACCACCTCTTCGTGAGACAGGCGTGAAGGGCTGATGCCGGCCGCCCAGTTGGTGACAGTGGCGACTGTGGCATAGCACATGCGCAGCTCGCGGGCGAACACCACTTCCGGCACACCCGTCATGCCCACCACATCTGCCCCCCAGTGGGCAAACATGCGGATTTCGGCAGGCGTCTCATAGCGCGGTCCGTCTGCGCACAGGTAGGTTCCCCCGAAGTGTACCGGCACGTTCAGCGATTCGGCGGTGCGCTCCAGAACGTGCCTGAGTTCGGGGCAGTAGGCGTGCGTGAAGTCCGTGTGTACCACCTCGCCCGGGCGGTCGAAGATGGTGAGCGGTCGCTCGCGGGTGAAGTCGATGAAGTCGCTGATAAGCACGAAGTCGCCCGGCTTCATTGCCCGATTCAGCGACCCGACTGCTGCCGTCGCAATGATGCGTGTGACGCCACATTGCTGTAACGCCAGCATGTTCGCACGATAGTTGATGCGATGCGGGGGCAGGGTATGTCCTTCGCCGTGTCGCGGGAGGAAAATCAGGGGAATGTCGCCCAGATGCCCTTCCAGCACCGTCGCCTCGCCGTAGCGGTTACACAACACCCGTTTGCGCTCCACCGTGAAGCCCGGCAACTCGCTCATACCGGTACCGCCGATTAGCGCGAGCATGGCAATCACCTTCCTTGCCTCTGGTAGGGTATTATTCGCGATATGCCATGCCCTTTCCTGTTTCTGGGGCAGGGCGAGATCGCTGACAGCCCGTCACCTTTGGTCGCGCGCCGTCGCGACCCTCCACATGCAAACACCTGGAGGGCGAGGTTCTGCCCGAGCGATGTGGATACACCCTGCCTTGCCTCCCCGTGAACGAGGGAGGAACTGCTCCATCCCCGCCCGCGGGGAGGGCTGGGGTGGGGGCGGTTCACCGTCGGGTTCGCCCTCCAGATGGAAGAGTTACGCTATCCCGACCTTCGCCGGCGCAGCAGCAAGCCCGCAACCCCCAAACCCAAAATACTGAGGGTAGCAGGCTCGGGGACCACCGCCAGGTCATCCAGATAGAGCGTGTACGGACCCACCACACTGCTGTTTGCGGGCGTGATGGCGAGGCATTCCAGTACAAACTTGCCGGTGGTGGTTTCCAGAACACCGTTGCCGGTGAAACCGACGACGGGTTCGTTGGGAATGTCGAAGATGACCTGCACCCACTGGTTCTTGGTGGTAATCAACTTGCCTGCGGGTGCATTGCCCGACTTGGTGGGCGCACCGACAAATTCGATAGCCCCTGACGTGCCCCCGTTCTCACCGATATTGCCGGCGGGGTTGGTTTCGCGCACGCCCAGCGTTAAACGGAAATCTGGAGTGCTGGTGGGTACATATACCCACAGGCTCAGCGGAAGGGTCGCCGAGATAATCGGGTTGGGCAGATTAGCGGTGTTGAAGGTGGTTAGACTCACCCAGGGATTGGTCTGGTTGGCTTTAAACTGGAATGACACCTTCAATGACTGCGTGCCGGAGAGCGCCTGCTCGTTGTTAACCTGAGACAGGTTCGGCGAAGTCTCTAAAAAGCCGCTGGTGGAACCCGAAAAGGTTGGGGTACGGAACATTACCTGCCCATTCGCACCGAGTGTATACCCTTCGAAGTCGGTAAGCAACTGTGCGAAGGTCGGTACGGCGCACAGTGCGAGCGCCGTCGCGAAGAAAAGGTACCATCGTCGCATGGTATGGGAGTCTCCTTTCGCGAACCGAATAGTAGGATGACTATAGCACACCCGATCGGCTCTGTCAAGCAACGGAAAAAGAATCCCGTACTATTAGCAGGTAACGAACGGCGCAGACTGTTGTGTTTGACTTCCGGCACAAAATGGGGTAGAATAAAGCGGTTCGAGCCGGTAGCTCAGCAGGCAGAGCATCGCCCTTTTAAGGCGAGGGTCGTGGGTTCGAATCCCACCCGGCTCACCAGAGCCCTCATCAGGGTTTCCCCATTTGCCGATATAACCTGGTGGTATGAGAAGAGGAATCATTGCCAGATACCGTGCTTTTTTGCCTGTCAGCGACCGCACTCCTGTGGTGACCTTGCTGGAGGGAGAAACGCCGCTGATACCTGCGCCTCGTCTTGCACAAGCCATCGCTCCGCAGTTGCAGATTTACCTGAAGTACGAGGGTGCAAACCCCACCGGCTCCTTCAAGGACCGGGGCATGACGATGGCTATCTCCAAAGCGGCGGAAGAGGGCGTGCAGGCGGTGATATGCGCATCCACGGGGAACACCTCTGCCTCCGCTGCCGCCTACGCTGCCCGCGCGGGAATGCGCTGTTACGTGCTGTTGCCTTCCGGCAAGGTGGCTCTGGGCAAACTCACCCAGGCGCTGATGCACGGCGCGAAGGTGATTGCCATTGACGGCAACTTCGACGCCGCCTTAGAGATGGTGCAACAGGTTGCCGCCGAGTATCCGATTACCATCGTCAACTCCATCAACCCGTACCGTGGGGAGGGGCAGAAAACCGCCGCCTTCGAGATTTGCGACGAGCTGGGCGACGCCCCTCACTACCACGCGATACCCGTAGGCAACGCACGCAATATCGTCGCCTACTGGCAGGGCTATAAAGAGTACTATCTGCATGGCAAAACCACCCGCCTGCCGAAGATGCTGGGCTTTCAGGCGGCGGGGTCTGCTCCGCTCGTGGAAGGGCGCGTGATCGAACACCCGGAAACCGTTGCCACCGCCATCCGTATCGGCAACCCCGCCAGCTGGAAAGAAGCTATCGCCGCGCGCGACGAGTCGGGTGGGCTGATTGAAAAAGTCACCGATGAGGAGATTTTAGAAGCGTACCGCATGGTCGCTGCACTGGAGGGCGTTTTCGCGGAGCCTGCCTCTGCTGCTCCCATTGCCGGACTGCGCAAGCTGGCGGCATGGGGTTACTTCCGTGAACCCGCCGTGGTGACGGTTACCCTCACCGGGCACGGACTGAAGGACCCCGATACCGCATTAGAGGCATCGCGCGTTGCGCCGGTGCACGTGCCGCCGGAGATAGATGCGGTATGCCGTGCTCTGGAGTTGTAAGCGGGAGGCGACGATGCCAGCCGGGAAGGACGCCGGCGATAGCAGGAGAACGCCTTGCCCGCGCTGAATTCTCCGTGCAGTATGTACTTCCAGCGGATGAATCAACACTCTTTGCGGCGGGACTGGGGCTTGTTCGGCGCCCTTACCTTCTGCTTCGCCTTCGGCTTCGCGGTATACAGCGGCATCTTCCAGAACTTCATCCGCGAGGTACTGCACGTTTCCCCATCTCAGCTGGGCGTGCTCGAGTCGTTACGTGAGACCCCCGGTTTGCTCACCGCACCCATTGCGGGCACGCTGGTGGCGTTCGCCGAGCCGCGGCTGGCAGGGCTGGCGCTGCTGGTGTGCGCGCTGGGTATCGGTGTGATGGGTATGGCAGGTGATTACTGGACGCTGGTCGCGTTCAACGTATTCTGGTCTGTGGGGTTTCACCTGTGGTCGTCGGTATCCCCATCCATCACTCTCGCGCTGGCGGGCGGGCGCGAGGGGGGCAGGCATCTGGGACGCATGGGTGCCATCGGTTCGGTAGCGGTGCTGGTGGCGCTGGGTTCGGCG
>BEHS01000175.1 GCA_002898895.1 bacterium HR16
CATGCTACCGAACATCTGTAAAATCAGTTCTCGCAAAGCTTCCAGGCGCAGCAGATAAGTGCTTGCCCGCTGTCGGTTTTTTATCCGGTTGTTCAGAATCTGCAGACTGTCCTCCAGCGCTCGTCGGGCGATAGGGTCCTCCGTTTGTTGTATCTTCGTCTGGAGACGCGCCTGCGACTCGGTCAGTGCGGTGAGTTTTGGAGAGTCCAGCTGCTGTTGGTAATCCTCTAATTGCAGGGCGCACTCCAGCAATCTATTTGCCATGTCCATCAGGTATTGCCACTGCGAGTTTTTAACCCCACCGGTTTCTATCATCTCCACTACCAGTTGCAGATAGGCATATTGCGCTTCGGTCATCTCGCCTTCTCGGTGAAGCAGCTCCGATAACGCCTGCTGCAGACGTTGAACGCGCAACCGTTCCCATAACGAGTTCAGGTAGGCTATAGAACCTGTGAAGACGCCTGCACTGGCAAGCAAAATCACTACACTCAATGCATCCTGGTAATGCAGGAACATAAGCAAAGAGAACGACAGCACACAGCCGAGAACCACTGCACCGCAGGAAATCTTTACATCTAGCCAGTCGGTGTTCTCTACAGGTATATTCATCCCTGCTATCAACTTCCGAATAGAGGGGTGAATATCTTTCTCACGAATCAACATTGTCAGCTCAACCCTTGTTGGCGACGGGGCATAGTAGTGCTCAGCACCTCCTGCGCGGCGTTTTCGATAGCCGCCGCTTCCTGTTGCAGCTCCAGCAGACGCTGGCGCAGCTGTTCTACGTCGAACTCGTTCAACCCTTCGGGCGCCAGCTTCAGGCGAGCCAGCGATTCGCGCAGGCTTTTGAGCGTTTGCAGGATAAGCTCCAGATGCGCTTCCATACGCTGTACATACGTTGCCAGCGCGTGCTGGCTCTTCAGGCGTTGCTCCACCAGTTGCAGGCTCTCTTCCAGCGCGGCGCGGGCCTCGGCGTCTTCCGTTTCCTTCAGACGCTTGCGCAGGTTTTCGCGTTCCTCTTCGCTGGCGGTACCCATCGCCTCGCGTAACCCGTCCAGCTGGTTCTGCAATTCGTAGTAGGTATCCAGAAGGGTGCTCAGCTCACGCGCAATCTGCGCTGCGGTCTCTTCGCTGAGGGAAGGGTTTTCACCAAGAGCCAGCAGAGTGTCTATGTACGCCTGTTCACCATCATCCAGATGAAGCAAAGGCAGGAGGCGACGGATGTCATCGGGAGAGAGCGCAGGGCGGGAGCGTATCAGCTTGTAGGCGTACGCAACGATGCCCGCTACCACCATCATCACCAGCACAACCGCCTGGGGGTCGGCGATGTTGGGTGACATCGTCGCAATGGCTCCACCCAGAGCTGCACCTGCTACTACCGCGCCCATCACCACGAACGAAAAGCAGGTCGCCTGCCCGGACTCGCGTATGAACAGGCGGTAAATCTCTTCGTGCATCAAGTCGTCGCCGAAGCGCACACGCACCCACCTGCCTTTACCCCTTGATACCTGTCAGCGTCACGCCCTCGATGAAGTAGCGTTGCGTGAAGAAGAACAGCACCAGCACAGGCAGCATCACCATCGTCGCCGCTGCCATCAACATGCCCGGTTCACCGCCATGCTGAGACTGGAACAGCTGCAGGGCGTAAGCCAGAGGCATCTTTTCGGGGCTGGAGATGTAGATAAGCGGACCCATGAAGTTGTTCCACGCGCCCATGAACGTCCATATCGTCACCGCCGCCAGCGCGGGTTTAATCAACGGCAACATGATGCGCCAGTAGATGCCGAAGTAACTGCAGCCGTCGATCTTGGCAGCGTCCTCCAGGTCCATCGGGATGGTCATGAAGAACTGCCGGAGCAGGAAAATGTTGAACGCACTGCCGAAGAAGGCGGGAACCCATAGCGGGCGCAGGGTATCTACCCAGCCCAGCGCACGGAAGATAACGAACACCGGCAGCATGGTCACCGCGCCGGGCACCATCATCGTCGCCAGAAGCACCACGAACCAGATGTCTCTGCCGGGCCAGCGTAACCGGCTGAAGGCAAAGGCTACCAGCGAACTGCTCAGCACCGTGCCGATGATGCTGAGGATAGACAGAAACAGTGTGTTCCACAGAAAGACCAGTCCGTAGTTGGTCTCCGGAGGCAGGAAGCGCAGGGCGTCCCAGTAGTTTTCCCATTTGGGGGCAAACACGCGCACCTTCTGCAGTTGCGAGCCGGGCACCAGAAGCACTTCGCCACGGCGTTCGGGAGGCTCCAGCACCTGCACACGATGCTCGCCTGTCTCCAGCTCCTCCAGGGTTGCCACCTTCAGCGTTTGCCCATCCTGCTTGAGGGTGCTCACTCCGCACTCTTTACCGTGGATGCTCACCGTTACCTGCTGGCGAGGGATCCACACTGGCGGGAACTTGCTCATGTCCTCGTCCTCTTTCAGCGAGGTAACCACCAGCCACGCGAAGGGGATACAGAAGAGAATGGCTCCGCTGAGCAACACCGTGTGCAGTACTGCCTGGCGCAACGCCTGCCCTATCGCACGAGCGGTTTGTCCCTCCCCAGCCTCGCGGGCGCGCCGGATACGGGTGCGTACCGCCCACCAGGACGGCAACCACACGACCACGTCCCACACTATCCAGCTGAGGGGAGGCTGAGCCAGACGAGATAGAATCCATCCCAGCGCTGCGCCCAGCGCAAACACCCCTCCCAGCGAAGCCGCCAGCGCACCCTTACCGCGCTTCGCATTCATAGCGTATGCGGCAGTCAAGGCGTATGCGACAGCCGGATATGTACACGCGAAAGCAAGAACCCAGAGAACAGGTTGCATTCTCTCCATCGGCAGGTAGCAGGATAGTACTTTTCTATTCGTGCAGGAAGAGAGCAAAACCTGCTATATTCACCGGCGCCTCTCCTGTCTCCACAACCTTTGAGGTATCGCAGGGATCATCATTCTCTTGCTCCCTTTCCCTCGCCCAACGCAGGACGTTTCGCTTGCCGTCGCGAAAGCATATCCGGCTCTCGAACAGCGCGCCACTTCGTGAGGGGAGGGGGAAAGGGATGCGCCTCTGGTTGCGCTGTGTTTTGCTATTCGTACTGAGTGTCGCGCCTGCGCTGGCTCAGCCACGCTTCGAGCGGATGGCGGCGCTGCACGAGACGGTAGTCTCGGGGCATGAAGCGTCGGGCATTGTGGGGATGTTCACCTACGACCACGACCCGCAGTTCTGGCTGGAGTATCTTGCGCTGGGTAAACTGCTGGTGGGTGTGCAGAACAGTGGCGGTACCCGATGGCTTCACGAAGCGAAGGACCTGCTGGTGCGCAATATCCCTGCCGGTGAAGGCATAGAAGCACTGGGCACGGTAGCGGGTAAGCGAGTGCGTGTGCAGGTACTGCCAACCGCACGAGGTAGGGACACACAACGCTGGGAAGGCTCCGCACTATTCATCATCACCTGTCAGCCAAAGGCGCGGCTGGTGTTGCGCTACGGCGGTATCGGGCGAGTACGCATTCACGGATTCCGCCCACAACTGCCCTCGCGCGTGGACTACCTCATGCAGGCGGAGTTCCTGCCGACCCCCGCGGAAGAACAGGCGGTAGACCTGCAACCGTGGGGAGCAGTGCTGCACACGCGGGGGCTTCCTCTCTCGGTGGCGGTTTTCGTGGAGAAGGATGCGTCCACTCGACTGTTTCAGGACGGAGCCTTCGTCGGTGTAGAGTACGATGCGGAAAGAGACCGAACAGCCCTTGTCGCCGCGTTCGCGCAGGACAAGGAGCGGGCAATGGCACTGGCTCGCGTGCGCCCGGATGTACTGGAGAAAGAGTGTCGCCAGCGATTTCGCAGCCTGCGCGCCTCCGCGTGGATACAGACGCCCTCTCGTGAACTCAACGACGCCTTCCGCTGGTCGCTCATCAATATGGAATACGCCTGGGTGCGTCCCTACGGCTGGATTGAAAGCCTGCACCACTGGGGAACCTTCTATAGCCAGCAGCATAACATGGCGGCGGACTGGATAGGGCAGGCTTCTCGCTCGCGCGAGATGTTGCTAACCCATGCCAGGCATCTCCTGCCCAGCGGACAGGTTCCGCAACTGCACCCGAACGGGCAAACCCGCCTGGATTTCGGTGGATGGAACCAGTTTTACGTGTGGGGCGTGGAGCATTACTGGCAGCATACAGGCGACCGCGATTTCCTGCGGCGTATCCTGCCTGCACTGCAGCGCGTGGTGAAGCAGACCTTTGAAGAACATGACCCCGACGGCAACGGCTTGCTGGGCTTTGGACAGCAGATTGGCAATCAGGAGGACTACATCTCCACTCCTGAAGACGGCACCTCACCGACCATCGCGGGTATGGAAATGCAGCGTATTTTAGGCAGGTTTCTGGAGGCAGCAGGGCGGAAAGAGGAGGCACAAGCCTGCCTCCGGCAGAGGATACGTATGTGGCGTGCCCTGCGCGAAAACCTCTGGATGCCCGAGCTGGGCAGGTTCGCTTTCTATCGGGATAGTCTAGGTGTGCTGCATCTGGAAGGGCAGTATCATACGCTCATCTGGCCCGTGCTGTACTGTCCGCTGAGTGTTACTGAGCAATACACCTCGATGCGCCATCTGGCGGACACGCTCACGGGCAGTGAGGGACAGGTATACTGTAGCAACAACTTCCCACGCCATGTGATGGCGACGGTGGGCAGTCAGGCAGGGGGACAGCAGCAGCCGTGGGCGACGCTGGCATGGGCGAAGCTGGGCGACGGCGAGCGCGCGGTGCGCCCGTTAGAGTGGATAGCGCGTCGGGTGGTACAGCCACCGAATCTGGGCAGCTGGCCCGAAGTAGCAGAGGAGTTGCCTGCGTACTTCACGCCTCCCGCCGGGGTGTTTGTATGGGGGGTGATAGAGGGGTTATTCGGGCTCAAGCGAGACATACCAGGCAGATGGCTGCAGGTTGCGCCATGCCTGCCCAGAGGTTGGAGATACGCCGAACTCCATCTGCCCGACATCCATCTGGTGGTCAAGCAGGATGCAACGAGCGTCCGCATCCTGTTGAGGCAGCAGAAGCCACTGCACACTGTATACCGTTTGCACATCCCGCCCAACAGGGGGTACTGGATAAAGGTCAACGGTCGCGGTGAGATGACTTACCGGGAGGAAGTAGCTATTCGAGGAAACTTCGTGGTCTTCGAGGCACCACCGGTTCGGTTTACAGAGGTGCTTGTTCGTTGGGAGCCGCTCCCTGTCGAGGCTCACTGGTGGGCGCAAGCGGAGGCAGGAGGCATGTGGAATGGCGTGCTGTTTGACCCCCAGCACAAGGTTTCCTACTTCGGCGGCGCAGATATTCCCCTCTATCTCAAGTACATCGACCCGCAGGATGTACTGGAGGAGATTGATCAGGCAGAAGACGAAGGCTTCTTCGCGACGATACGCACCCGCATCCGTCCCCGCGCCGGTGATTATGGCGAGCTGGGGAAACGGTTGCTCAGCCGACACACCATGTTTGTGGAATGTTCGGCAGAAGAGCCGGGACAGAACAGCTTTCTGATGCCATTCGATTTCTCGATATGGGACCCCACCAGCCCGGTTCCGGCACGATTGTCTCGTGAAGGGGGTGAGTGGGTACTGCAGTTCCACCCGCCGATGTCAGAACCAGGCAAGGAAGAGGTACGTCCTCTCTCACCGCAGGAGATAGCCAGTTTGACGCCCGGCATGAACGTGTTGCGCCATGTGTCCACATCCGATTGGCGTGAACCCCTCTTGCGCTTCGACGCCCGGCCTCTGTATGAAAACGAAGAATGGCGTGCGCTGGCGAAAGCGTGTGTCCGCCATCTTCCCCTGCCCGAAGATTTGCTATTGCCCGATACCGAATGGCGAGCGTGGCGCATGTGGTTCGCCTACGGGCATCCGCCCTGGAACGGATTGCAGCCGCCTTTGCAGGGTCTGGAGGGGACGGCGTTGCTGGAGCCGTCCTGCGTGCCGGGAGTGTCCTTCCGGAACCCGGGACGGAAAGCGCTGGTGGTGTCGCGTCACATCGGTCGCCCGTCGGTCACGCTTCTCCTCAGCGGGAAGGGGCGCAAGGTCTACCTGTTAGTGATACCTTTGCTGGACAACCACGATGTGTTTGCGCCGGTCGCGAAGGTCAGTGTACAATGCGCAGACGGCACGCTGTTCAGCCGAACCCTGCATTTTCCGGGCGATTTAGACTGGTGGGCGCCGCGTCGTGTCGTGGGCGATTTCGCCACCTTCGGGAGCGACTGGCAGGCTCCGCTCAGCTGGGAGACGCCCTCTTCGGTAATGAATGTAGTGGACATTGACCTGGGTGCAGAGCGGGGACTGCTGTCGGTGACGGTGGAGACGATAGGGCGCTATCCTGCGCTGGCGGTAGAGGGAGTGAGCGTTTGGGGTAGCCCGAGCCTCTCTGCAAGTGAACAGCTGCCGGAGAGCGTGCGATGGGTGCTCGCCCTGCAGCCCCGTACTCTGTTCGAGTTCAACACACCCTCGCTGGATGGGTGGGAGATAAGGGGGACCGCCTGGGGCGTTGCCGACACCATCGGCGACCCCTGGGGCAGGCGCGGCACCAGCCGATACTTCGCCAACTCGATGGCAGGAGGTGAACAGGCGACCGGCGAGATACTCTCTCCACCCTTCCGAATCACCGGTTCACGGCTCACTTTCTTGAGCAACGGTCACGGTTCCCGCAACTACTTTGCTCTGGTGGATGCGCGTACGGGCGAAGAGCTCCGCCGCGCGCCTGCGCCCAACAGGACGGGGCTATTCGTAAAGAACGAGTGGGATGTTGCCGATTTAAGAGGAAGAGAGGTGCGTTTCAAGGCAGTGGACGCCGAGGACGGCAGCGCATATGCGTGGATAGGCTTTGACGACATTGTGGAGCTGCCGTAGAATCGCAAGAAAAAACTTTTTCGTGTTCCCCATACACTATTTGAAAACTGTGGTATAATACTGTGTGGCAAGCGCGGGGGAGAAAGAAGCCTCCGCGAGGGGTAAAAAATTTCCCCAAAAATCTTGCCGGAACCGTTGACAAATCGCGGATATGTGGTGTATATTATTATCCGCGATTGAGAGAACGGTAGCTCCTTGAAAACTAGGCAGAGGGCAGAAGCCTTGAGGTCGGACGCCAGGCGAAGACTTTACGCCATCGCAGATCCCTACCCGCAAGGGTAGTGGCATAGATTTTCGATGGAGAGTTTGATCCTGGCTCAGGGCGAACGCTAGCGGCGTGCCTGCGACATGCAAGTCGAGCGGGGGGAGGAGCTTCGGCTCCGAACCTAGCGGCGAACGGTCGAGTAACACGTAAGCAACCTGCCCCGAAGACCGGGATAACAGCTCGAAAGGGCTGCTAATACCGGATGTGCCCACGGAGAGGCATCTCTCCGTGAGTAAAACCCGCAAGGGGCTTCGGGAGGGGCTTGCGGCCCATCAGCTAGTTGGTAGGGTAACGGCCTACCAAGGCGGCGACGGGTAGCTGGTCTGAGAGGACGGCCAGCCGGACTGGGACTGAGACACGGCCCAGACTCCTACGGGAGGCAGCAGTCGGGAGTCTTGCACAATGGGGGAAACCCTGATGCAGCGACGCCGCGTGCGGGATGAAGTCCTTCGGGACGTAAACCGCTTTTGTCCGGGAAGAAGTTCTGACGGTACCGGACGAATAAGCCCCGGCTAACTACGTGCCAGCAGCCGCGGTAAAACGTAGGGGGCGAGCGTTGCCCGGATTTACTGGGCGTAAAGCGCGCGTAGGCGGCTGCGTAAGTGGGGAGTTAAAGCCCTCGGCTCAACCGAGGAAATGCTCCTCAAACTGCGCGGCTTGAGTGTAGGAGAGGGGAGTGGAATTCCCGGTGTAGCGGTGAAATGCGTTGATATCGGGAGGAACACCGGTGGCGAAGGCGGCTCCCTGGCCTACTACTGACGCTGAGGCGCGAAAGCGTGGGGAGCGAACGGGATTAGATACCCCGGTAGTCCACGCCGTAAACGATGAGCGCTAGGTGTTGGTGGTCTCGACCCCACCAGTGCCGTAGCTAACGCATTAAGCGCTCCGCCTGGGGAGTACGGCCGCAAGGTTGAAACTCAAAGGAATTGACGGGGGCCCGCACAAGCGGTGGAGCATGTGGATTAATTCGATACTAACCGAAGAACCTTACCTGGGCTTGACATGCACGG
>BEHS01000176.1 GCA_002898895.1 bacterium HR16
TCTATCTGCCGGGCAACCTGACGAACCACCTCAGCAGGCGACACTTCGGACGGCTGGACAGCCGTCTCCGCCGTCCGGTGCACCGCCGATGCGGTCTCTGCGCCCTGTGCACCGTGCAGATGCACCTCTGGCAGGCGCGGAGACGATGGTTTTTCGCTTATCTCGAACGCCGTTGGCTTCCTCGTTTGGCTGCGCGTGCCTCTGGAAACTGCCGACGTGCCAACTTGACGCTCGTGCCTTTCCTCGCTCTGCATCTGGCTGGGGTTGCCTGCCTGCACCTGAGCGACTGCCGGGTTCTGGGCTGTCGGCGCAGCTGCTGAACCCTCAGAGAGCGGGTGAGGTATTTCCCTGTTGCCCTCCGGCAGTGTTTGTGCTCCCGACGCGGACGGAACCGCCGGCGCAGGGTTCACGATGTCACCCGGAGCGACCTCGCGCAAGGGCAACGCCGACGCCACGGACGGTATCTCTGGAGTCGGTTGAGCGGGCTCTGCCGCGGGGTTCGCCCCTTGCGCGGTTAAAACAGCAGGCTCGTCGCCAGCGGCCAGAGGCGTTGGGAATGTTCCCTCACCACCGGGCTCTGCAGAAGCCTCTGCTGAAAGAGCTGTTGGGGCCGGCGCGTCGGTTACAACCTGTGGAAGAAACACAACCCGCTGCACCGATAGATGAGGCGTTCCGGCATCTGGTGTGTGCGCCTCCGGCAGAGGAGTGCTCTGCACAAGCGGCATACCCGCTACAGGCAGCGGCAGTCCCAGCAAAGCGACCGCCTGCTCTATCTCTCCTGCCGAAAGAGGCTTTTGCTGTTCCGGCAGCAGACCGTCCGCCGGCGCAGCGACCGCTTGCTGTTCCCCTTCCGCAGTAGCGAGGTTCTGCGCCGTCGCCAGCAGCAGAGCGAACGGGGAATCATCCGCTACCGCACCCGGCGAATTGCCCTGCTGTGAGGAAAGCCTGTTTGCCACAGGCGAAGAGACGGCACCGGTTTCCACCTGTATCGTTTGCGTCACTCTCTCACCTCCTTTCCGGTGTGGTTTGTGGTGGCGCAAAGCCGGTAATATTGTCGGCAGGTGTGAGGGTGAATCTTAGAGTGGATGTTGAGGTTGGGGGATACCTGTACGGGCATATCCACCTGTTGGACGTTTGTAACGTGGCGTGCGAAGCAAGCGTATTAAAAGGGAGAGAACTCTTCTACTGTGAGCGGAACCCAGGTGTGCAGGCGATGGATAAGATGATATTCTATGACCCGTCCCACAGGCGCAGGCGATGGCTGATACGATTGGGCGGTCTGTTGACTTTCACTCTTGTTGTACTGACCACAGTTTTTGTGCTAAGCCTGTTATTCGTGCCCATTCTGCCTCGGTTGGGGGCTTTCCATGCGCGTCATGCGACGCGTGTTCTCGCCGTTCGTTTGCCTGGCCGTCAGAGCAGGTTGCGACGGCACATGTTTCTGCGCACACGCGAAGAGCTCTTTCGGCAGATTGTCCAGGACGAGCGTCACCTTCGGACTCTGCGTCCGGTTACTTCGCATGTGCCTCGTATTGTCGCCGCTTTTTACACCACATGGCAGGAGACAGGATTGCACTCTCTGAGAGCCAACGCCGACAAGATAACGCACTTACTGCCTGAGTGGTTACACCTGGCGCGGGATGGCAGTGGACTGGATTTGTATGATTGGGACCCCGCCATCGTCCCCCATAATCGCGACGTATTGCAGATAGCCCGCCAGCACGGTATGAAGGTTATGCCCGTGCTTAACAACGCGGAGGCGGGACGCTTTGACCCGCGGCGTGTGCACCGGTTGCTTGCCAGCCCATCCGCTCAGCAGGTTCTTGCTTTGCAAATTCGCGACTGGCTGGTGCAGAATGGCTTTCAGGGTATCAACATCGACTTCGAGAATCTTTACCCTGAAGACTACCAGCGGTCATCACAGTGGCTGAAACTGCTCGGTGAGACACTGCACCCGCTTGGGTTGCAGGTTAGCGTAGATGTAGAAGCTGAGCGCGCTCCGGTATACTGGAAGCAGATAGCGAACGCCTGCGACTTCGTGGTGCTGATGGCTTATGACGAACACTACGCCGGCGGTGAGCCGGGGCCGGTGGCTTCCCTTGACTGGACGCGGCGTGTGCTTAAGCAAGCACTGGAGCGGATTCCTGCGAGTAAGCTGGTGCTGGGTATCGGCAATTACGCATACGACTGGCGCAGCTCCTCCAGCACGGCGGAGACGCTAACCTTTCAGGAGGCTATCCTGCGGGCTCGTGATAACCGGTCAGACGAACCGCCTCAGCGTGTGATAGACTTCGATTCACAGGCGCTGAACCCCACCTTCACCTATACCGACGATAACGGAGTATTCCATGAGGTCTGGCTCCTCGACGCGGTGACCGCTGCCAACCAGTGGCTGCTCGGCAATCAGGCAGGGTTGCGTGGCGCGGCGTTGTGGGTGCTGGGTTCCGAAGACCCGTCTGTATGGAACGTTCTGCGCAAAGACCGGGTGGCACAGTCGCCGGAGTGGCAGATGTTGAAGCGGATTGCCTATCCGTACGATATCGAGTTCATCGGGCAGGGCGAGGTTCTTTCGGTGGCGTCGATGCCGCAGGACGGTGAGCGCACGGTAGATGTCGACCCCAATACCGGGCTATGCGCCGATGAAGAGTACGTGCGTTTCCCCTCTGCTTTTGTGCTTCGACGTACCGGCTACCATCCCAAGTGGCTGGCATTGACCTTTGACGATGGTCCCTCGGAACCGTATACCGCACAGATACTGGATACCTTGAAGCGTTTCGGGGTCAGGGCAACCTTCTTCGTGATCGGCGAGAACGTAGAGCACTACCCCGACCTTGTGCAGCGCATGTGGGAAGAAGGGCATGAGATAGGCAGCCATACCTTCACGCACCCCAATATGGGAGCGGTGTCGCTTCGGCGGGCGAGGCTGGAGCTGAACGCCACCCAGCGCGTCTTGCAGAGTACTCTGCAACGTTCCACCCTGCTGTTTCGCCCTCCATACAATGCGGACGCCGAACCTGCCAGCGCAGAGGAGGTGCGCCCTATTATCATCGCCTCTCAGATGGGCTACCTCACGGTCGGTGAGCTCATTGACCCGCAGGACTGGAACCTTCAGCCTCGCGACTCAGGGCATGTGGTTCACAGGCGCACCGCGGAAGACATTGCCCAGCAGGTTCTCCAGCAGGTGCGGACGGGGGTGGGCAGTACTATTTTGTTGCATGACGGCGGGGGCGACCGTTCGCAAACAGTAAAGGCGCTGAGTATCATCATTCCCGAACTGCAACGGCAGGGATACCGCTTCGTCACGGTGTCGGAGATGCTGGGACGCACCCGTGATGCAGTGATGCCCCCGTTGTCTGCCAAGGATATGGTGTTGGTCGGCGTAGACAGGGTGGTGTTCGAACTGAACTACTGGACGGACCTGCTTCTGCGCCTCGCTTTCCTGAGTGCTATTGTTCTGGCGATACTGCGTGTGGCAACGGTGATACCCTTAGCGTTGTTCGCGGCGGTGCGAGAGCGCAGGCAGGGGATGGTAAAGGACTACCATCCAACCGTCAGCGTCATCATCGCGGCGTACAACGAACAGAAGGTAATCGCGCGCACAATTCGGGCAGTTTTGGAAAGCCAATATGTTCCTGAAGAGATTATCGTGGTGGACGACGGTTCCACAGACGGTACCGCAGAGGAAGTGCAGAGGTTGTGTGCGTTGTATCCACAGGTGAGGCTGATACGTCAGCAGAATCAGGGCAAGGCGGCTGCCCTGAACAACGCTATCCAGCACGCTACCGGAGAGATACTGATTGCCCACGACGCAGATACTCTGTTCCTGCCCGCTACCATCCCTAATCTGATTCGGCGGTTTGCAGACCCGAAGGTTGGAGCGGTCGCCGGTAATGTGAAGGTGGGCAACCGTATCAATGTGCTGACGCGGTGGCAGGCGATAGAGTACATCACGAGCCAGAATCTGGACCGACGCGCTTATGCGTTGCTGAACGCGGTCACCGTAGTACCCGGGGCGGTAGGCGCATGGAGGCGTGAAGCGGTGCTGCAGGTGGGCGGCTATGAACGCGATACGATGGCGGAGGATATGGACCTTACCTGGCGTCTACGTCGGGCGGGATGGCGGATCGTGACCGCTAACGATGCGGTTGGGCTAACGGAAGCACCGGACAACTTAAGGGGCTTGTTCCGGCAACGGTTCCGCTGGGCATACGGCACGTTGCAGTGCCTGTGGAAGCACCGCTCTGCACTCGGTCGCTACGGATGGTTTGGCTGGGTGATGCTGCCCTCCCTGTGGCTGTTTCAGGTGCTCTTTCAGGTTCTGTCGCCTCTGGTGGATTTGCAGGTGGCGTGGACGCTACTCAACGTGGGCGAGGCATGGATTACGCGCGGGTTACTGCGCCAGGACTGGCAGCCCCTGCCACAGGCGGTTGCCGCGCTGTCGCAAATCGGCTTTCTCTACGCCCTGTTCTTTGGTATTGAACTGCTGGCGGGCATCGTGGCGTTCCGCCTGGACCGTGAGCGAATGAGATTGCTATGGTGGCTGTTCTGGCAACGTTTTGTCTATCGCCAGCTGATGTACGCAGTGATGATTAAATCCGTGCTCACCGCCCTGCAGGGTGTGCGCGCCGGCTGGAGCAAGCTGGAGCGCAAGGGAACCGTGCAAGCACCCAGCTAGCCGGGACGGCTGACGTCAACAGCCTCCGAGCAAAAGACACAGGACGACTGAGCACACATTTACCTTAAGTGCCCGGCGCGTTCGTATCTTCCTCCGCCCCCAGCTTACGCGCAATCTTTTCCAGCAGGTGATTCTGGTACTCCAGATGGTGCAATATCACCTCTACCTCGTGCTCGGTTTTCAGGTTCACCTCGTAGTCGCTCTCCGCGCGCAGCTCCGCGTGACGGCTCAGCACGTTCTGCCCGACCATCAGCAAGGGCATGAGCAGAATCTGAATGAGGTTGGAAATGAACAGCCATAGCACAAAGGCGGTGGGCGGGTCAAAGCGCAGATGCTTGGGCGCGAGGGTATTCCATCCCAGCCACAGGGCGGTCCATGTGGCTATCAGGAAGAAAAAGCCCATCGTGCCCACGCGCTCGGTGACGGCGAGCGCCAGCTGCTCCATTCGAGTAAGCTGGCGCACATGTTCCACGTTGACGTTACGCACAGGCTTGCGCCGGCGTTTTACCTCCTCCAGCGATGGTGGTTTGGGCGGCTTGTGCGTGTTCTCCGGCATGGCTGTATCTCTCTACGTAGAAGCCCACAGCATCCCGCGTTTCATAATCTCCAGCGCTTCGGGCACTTCGAAGTCCTTCGCCACGTGCCCCAACGAGCTGTAGAACACGCGCCCCTTGCCGTAGCGTCGTTTCCACACCACCGGCATCACCGTGCCCGCAATCCATTCGCAGTACTCCCCGCTGAAGGTGGTGGTGGCGAGCACCTCGTTGGAGGGGTCTACGTGCATATAGTACTGCTCAGAGTGCATCTTGAAGTCGCTCAAACCTGCCACGATAGGGTCTTCGGGCTTGATGATGTTCACCTCGTAGTCGATGATGTTGCCCGGGTGCGCAACCCACTGCCCTCCCACCATGAACTGGTATTCGGTGTTGTTGCGGAACGAGTCGCCCATACCGCCGTGCCAGCCTGCGATGCCCACACCACTGCGCACAGCGTCCAGCAAGCCCGCCTCCTGTTCGGGGGTAATCGTGCCCATCGTCCATATCGGCACGATGAGGTTGAGCGACTGCATCAAGTCTTTATCTGTATAGGTGTCCAGCGTGTTGGACACAATCACTTCGTAGCCCTGCGATTGCAGCCACGGTGCGAAAATCTCGGCGCACTGTTTGGGTTCGTGCCCCTCCCAGCCGCCCCACACAATCAACGCGCGTTTCATGTTTGTCTCCTCCTGTTAAGCGTCTATCTGTCCATGCCGTAAGCCCATCGGCAGGGGGTTCGGGCGTTCGCAGGTGCTTTCAATCAGGATGTGCTTGCCTGCTTCGGATGCCTCCACGAACGCCTGCATCACGTCCAGCACATGGTAGGCAAGGTCGCCGTTGGCGCGGTGCGGTCTGCCCGTCTGGATGGCTGCCGCCATGTCCGCTACACCAAGCCCACGGCTGTTCTCTGTGTAACCGTGCGTCAGCGGTATCTCCAGCCAGTCGCGGTTGCCCGGTCGGTACAGGCGCACCGGCCCGCCGAAGGTGTTGGGGTCAGGTACGCTCAGCGTTCCCTCCGTGCCGTATATCTCGATGCGGGGTAGCTGCGCCGCCCACACGTCGAAGCTCATGACCACCGTGCCAATCGCGCCGTTCGCGAAGTCTATCGTGCCGGTGATATGCGTTGGCGTCTCCACCTTCACCACCTTGCCGTATTTGGGCTGGCTGGTGATGAGCCGTTCGGGGAAGGTGATTCGCGCCGAGCCGGTGACGCGCTTGATGGGGCCAATCAAGTTCACCAGCGCGGTGAGGTAGTAGGGACCCATGTCGAACATCGGTCCGCCGCCCACCTCGTAGTAAAACTCCGGCGAGGGATGCCAGCTCTCATGTCCGTGACAGGTCATGAAGGCGGTTGCGCCCACCGGCTCGCCGATCCAGCCGTCGTCGATCAGCTTGCGGCAGGTCTGGATGCCACCGCCCAGAAAAGTATCGGGCGCAGAACCCACGCGCACCCCCCTTGCACGGGCGGCTTCGACTGTTTTGCGTCCGTCCTCACGGTTGGTCGCCAGCGGTTTCTCGGTGTACACATGCTTGCCCGCCTCGATGGCTCTGAGGTTTATCTCCGCGTGCGCTTTGGGCACGGTGAGGTTGAGCACGATTTCCACTTCGGGGTCGGCGAGCAGATCGTCGGGCGTCAGCACTTTGGGGATGTTGAACTCGGCAGCACGGGCGCGTGCCTTCTCCATGTCGAGGTCGGCGCACGCCACAATCTCTAAGGTCTCAAAAACCCTGCCTGCCTGCAGGTAGATGGGGCTGATGTTGCCACAGCCAATCACGCCCACTTTCATGCGGCGCATGGGATGGTCTCCTTTCGAGCGGATGTCTGTGGGTTAGGATTCGCACAGGAGGGCGGAAGCTCCTGCGTCTGTTGGAGGGCGAGGCTCCGTCCGAGCTTTACGAAATACCCCCTCCTGACCTCCCCGTGGACGGGGGAGGAACTGCTCCCTCCCCGCTCGCGGGGAGGGCTGGGGTGGGGGCTAAACCGACTCGCCGCAAGGTTCGCCATCCAGGTTAGCGAAGGCGCAATCCCCTGGATGGCGAGGCTCCTGCCGAGCCGACTTCGCCAGATTAAGGAGCCTTTACGGCTGAAGCCGTTCCTTTTCAGACGAAGCCAGCCTGCGCTGGCTGTGTAACCCTGCGAAGGCGGGGTTTCGTTTGCGGGGGAACGGCTTTAGCCGTGACTACATTCTATTAACGTCTCCGTAGCCGATACACGTATGCCAGCACTTCCGCCACCGCCTGGTACAGCTCGGGCGGAATCTGCTGACCGATGTCCACCGTGCGATACAGGCTCTGTGCCAGAGGAGGGTTCTCCACAATCGGCACGCCGTGTTGCTGCGCGATTTCGCGGATGCGCAGGGCTATCAGGTTCATGCCCTTTGCCACTACCGTCGGAGCCGCCATCTTCTGCGCGTCATATTGCAGGGCGACCGCATAGTGCGTGGGGTTGGTCACCACCACATCCGCTTTGGGCACTGCCTGCATCATGCGCCGACGGGCGATGGCTTGCTGGCGGGCGCGGATGCGGGACTTCACCTGCGGGTCGCCTTCTGTCTGCTTCATCTCCTGCTTGACCTCCTCTTTGGTCATGCGCAGGCTCTTCTCGTATTCCCATCGCTGGAAGCCGTAGTCCAGCAACGCCAGCACCAGCATCGCCAGCCCCACGCGCCACGCCATCTTGTAGAGCAGTTGCCCCACCAGCATCAGCACCATCAGCGGGTCTATCTCGCTGGTGCGCAAAAGCATCGCCGCGTCCGCCCTCACCGCCGAGAAGGTGAGCCAGCCGATAAGCAGTACCTTCAGCAGGGTTTTGACGCTCTCCACAAACGCGCGACGGGAGAAGAGGCGGGCTAATCCAGCCACCGGGTTCACACGCGCCCAGTTGGGAGCCAGCGGTTCGGC
>BEHS01000177.1 GCA_002898895.1 bacterium HR16
GGAAGAACAACGGCGCATCTACCAGACGGTACTGGAGGCGCAACGGCGCGCCATCGAAGCCATTAAGCCCGGGGTCAAAGGCTGTGATGTGGACGCGATTGCACGACAGGTCATCGCCGATGCAGGCTATGGAGATTACTTCACTCATTCACTGGGGCATAGCATCGGCTTGAGCGTGCATGACGGCATGGGGTTCGCGCAGAAGTCGGAGATAGTGCTGGAGCCGGGCATGGTGTTTACTGTGGAGCCGGGTATCTATATCGAGGGCTTCGGTGGCGTGCGCATCGAGGACGATGTGCTGGTGACGGAGGAGGGCGTGGAAGTGTTGACGCACGCCCCGAAAGAGCTGATGGAGTTCCCGAGTGGATAGAGGAGGAGAAGGATGAATTTTCTAAAACGCTTGCTGGCAATTGCTCTCTTGCTGACGCTTGGTGCTTCGTCCCTTATCGCTTCCGATACGCCGCCGCGCTACTGGAAGCTGACCATCTTACACACGAACGATACACATGGTAACCTGTTGCCGTTCAACTATCCCGACCCGCCCGACCCGAATACGCAAGAGGCGCAGCTTGCTTTGCGTCGCAATATCGGGGGCATCGCCCGGCGCGCAACGCTGGTGCGCCAGCTACGCAATGCTTTGGGCACGACATGGGTGGCGGACGTGGGCGATTTTTGCGATGGCACTGCCTTCTCGGTAGAGTTTCGCGGCGAGGCGGACGTGGCGGCGATGAACGCGCTGGGCTATACTATCGCCACGCACGGCAACCACGAATTCAACAACACGCGCGCCCAGTGGCAGAAGCTGGTTCAGATGGCAAAGTACCCCGTTGTGTGCGCGAACGTAGTGGATGCCAGTACCAGGCAACCGCTCCTGAAGCCATACGAGATACTGCAGGTGGAGGGGGCGCGTGTGGCCGTATTCGGACTGGTCACCGAAAGTGCACGCGGTTATCCTGCCACCCGCGAGGGGATAGAGATACAGGATGCGCTCGATACCGCCCGGCGACTGGTGCCTGAATTGCGCAGGCAAGCGGATGTGGTGGTACTGCTTTCCCATCTGGGCTACGAGGTGGACCAGCGGCTGGCGCGTGAGGTGCCCGGTATCGACATCATCATCGGTGGGCACTCGCACACAAGGCTGGCTAAACCCGACTTTGTGCCTGCAGGGAATCTCACCAGCGCATTCCAGAAGAACGGCACGGTCATCGCACAGGCGTTCCAGTGGGGTGGGGAACTGGGCAAGCTGGAGATACTGCTGCGGAGAGACCCCAACACAGGCAAGTGGACGTTCATGAGCTATCGCGGCGAGCTGCTTCTTATCTCCCCGGATATTCCCGATGACCCTGCGGTGAAGGCGGTGGTCAATCGCTACTGGAAACCGATGAAGGGATATTACGGCGTTGTCGTTGGTGAGGCGGAAGACGACTTCACCCATCGCGGCGACGACGATGCGGAATACAATCTGGTAGCAGATGCCGTCCGTGAGGTGCTGGGTACGGAAGCCGACCTGGAGAACATGGGGGGCGTGCGCGCGCCTATCCTGCGCGGACCGATTACCCGCTACGACCTCGCCAAGGCGCTGCCATTCGGTAATACGATGGTAAAGTTCCGCGTGACAGGGGCGCAGCTGCGCGAACTGCTGAGACGCACCCGTCCGGCGGTTTCCGGTATCCGTTACCGCTATCGGCGAGGGGAGCTGATGGAAGTGACCGTGAACGGTCAACCCCTGCAGGATGACCGGCAGTACCTGCTGTCCACCAACAGCTACTTTGCCCAGCGTTACCTGCAGCCGATGGGTATCGCCTACGAGGATACGGGCAGGAAAAGGCTGGACATCGTGTCGGAATACATCTTGAAGCACAAGCGTATCCGCCCCGCCTACGACGGACGGCGAGTCGTGGACGAGTCGGTGTACTAGGAGGGCGTGCATGAGCGACATTCTGGAACAGACGTACGAGAAGTATTTGCAGTACGTCAACCCCGGCCTGGCGCAGCTGATGAAGTTTGCCGACTTCGGGGTGGAGATGCGTGCCGAGGGGATGTTCGTCTATGACCATCACGGGCGTGCCTACCTGGATTTCCTGGGAGGGTACGGCACGTTTGCGCTGGGGCATCGCCACCCGAAGGTGGTGGAGGCGGTGAAGGCGCAGTTAGACCGCATGCCGCTGTCCAGCAAGGTGTTCTTCAGTGCGCTGGTAGCGGATTTCTGCGAGGCGCTGGCGAAAGTGCTGCCCGGCAACCTGCAGTATAGCTTCTTGTGTAACAGCGGCACCGAAGCGGTAGAAGGTGCGCTCAAAATCGCACGCAAATTCACCGGCAAGCACAAATTCATCGCCACTGTGGGCGGGTATCACGGCAAAAGCATGGGTTCGCTCAGCGCGACGGGGCGCGAACAGTACCGCCAGCCGTTCTATCCGCTGGTGCCAGGCTTTGTGCATGTGCCCTTCGGCGATGTGGACGCAGTAGCGCGAGAGATGGACGAGGACACTGCAGGCATCATTCTGGAACCCATCCAGGGCGAGGGGGGTATCTTCCTGCCCGGAGATGATTATCTGCCCAAACTGCGTGCGCTGTGCACCGAACGCAAGACTTTGCTGATTATCGATGAAGTGCAGACCGGTTTGGGACGCACGGGCAGGATGTTTGCGGTGGAACACTGGGGCGTGCAGCCCGATATTATCACGCTGGCGAAAGCGCTGGGCGGCGGGGTAGTGCCCTCGGGGGCGTTTTCCTCCACGCCTGAAATCTGGGAAAAGGCGTTTGGTGACAACCCGCTGATCCACACCAGCACCTTCGGCGGCAATCCGCTGGCGTGCGCCGCGGGTATCGCCACGCTACAGGTTTTGCAGGAGGAAAATCTGCCTGCCCGTGCGGCGGAGCGCGGCGAACAGCTTATCACGGGGCTGAGCGCGGTGCAGAAACAGTATCCCGATGTGGTTACCCAGGTGCGCGGCAAGGGGCTGATGGTGGGCGTGGAGTTCGCCATCGAGGACGTGGCGAAGCTGGTGATTGGTGGGATGACCCGTCGCGGCGTGATTGCGGCGTATACGCTGAACAACCCGCGTGTCATCCGCTTCGAGCCACCGCTGATTGTCTCGGCGGAGCAGATAGACACCGCCGTCTCAGTGTTTGCCGAAGCGGTGGAGGAGTCGGTAAAGGGGCTGAGAGCGTTGGGGTTGTTGTAACTTCCGTTTGTAGGGCTTATACTCCCCGAGGAGGGTATGCCATGGAAGAGGACAGATATGTCATAGTGCAGTGCCCTTTCGGATGCGGTTCGAGGCTGCGTTTCCCGGGAGCTACTCGTTCTCTGCAAGTAACTTGCCCGCGATGCAAACAGACATTTACCTGGACGCCTTTTGGTATAATGTGGGATGATCGCTTTCATGTAGCGAGGAGGAATCGTTTGTCTCTTTTGGCGCGCCAGGTCAGGGGAAAGAGTAAGTGGATAGGCATTGCTCTGTTGCTTCTGCTTGCTTTGGCGGGGCTATCGGTGTTGACCGAAAATGCTACCCAAGAAGTGTCCTCCTCAAAACCTCAAACCCTCAACAAGAACGAGCCCCCACCAAAGCCCGGTCCAAGACCCGATAGGCGGAAACAATCCTTGCCGGAAGGCAGTAGCAAGAGTATGCCTGTAGCGAAGTCACCTCGTGCCGGAGGCATCTTGCCGCTGTCAAAACTTATTCCGCCGCCTAGCGAGCAGGAGCAACGCCTGCCAAATGGCGTTTACTTGGAGCCCCCCCGACTTACGCAGGGACATAGCAGTCTGCTGGTCGAGAACGGCACAAGCTGGGATGCAGTGGTCAAGCTGGTCAAGCAGGAAGCAGAGTCAAAGATTACCGCTCGTTCTGTGTATGTCAGGCAGGGAAAGAGTGTCTTGCTAACCGATATCGAACCGGGTGACTACATATTGGCGTGGTGTCATGGAACAGATTGGGATACTGCATCCAAGCAGTTTAATCAACCGATGGGATGCTTTGTCGCCGACAAGACGCTCACTTTTACTGAAAGCATCACCCGTGATTCCGAAGGCACGCAAGTTCGCCATAAGGGATGGCGTGTCACCCTCCATCAGGTAGTTGGCGGCAACCTCGGCAGAAACAGTATTAGCGAGGAAGAGTTTCATGGCCTGTAGCGTGTGCGTTTTAGGACGTTCTTAATGCCTCCTCCAGCTCCCTCTGTATAGCGGTGATCGTCACGTCGCCCCGCGTGCGTTCCAGCACCGCGCGGAGGGCGTCTACACTACGACGCAAACCGCCTGTGATGGCATCGGGATAGTCGAAGGTGACCAGCATGTAGTAGATGTCGTCCATGTCCGCCAGCAACCCCTCTGCCTTTGCGGTATCGCCGTGGCGCAGGAGGTCCAAGATATGCCGTCGGCACTCGCTGGCGGCTTCGCACAGCGCGTTCAGGTAGGCAGGAACTTCCATTTGCAGTTCGGTAAACGCCGGTAGCGCTTGCCCCTGCACCAGCGCGTGCAGTAAGCAGGCTTCGGCGTATTCCTTCAGCGCGTCCTGTACGTAGCCTGCGTAGTAGATGTCAGGGTGCTTTTCGCGCAGGGCACTCAGCTCTGTGGCACGCTGAGCGGCTTCCTGTAAGCCCTGCTGGGCGTTTTCGAACTCATGGCGATGGATACTGCGCACAGTGGTGGCGGAAAGGCGTATCAGTTCGCGCGACTGGCGCAGAGCTTCCTCCCGCACCGCGTCTTTGATGTCCAGAACCGCGCGTATCGCCTCGGACAGGGATTGCAGCTGGTGGTTCAATGTGATGCCTCCTTATCTGCAGAGGGGGTTATGGCGTCGTTAGAAACCCCCAGGTAAGCTGAAAGCTCCCGCAGAAACTCTTCTCATCCATAAATGACAATGCCTCTCTCCTTTACTAATTGCGCCAGAGGGTTCTGTTCCGAAAGGTCTATCACATCCACCGGCTGGTTTAACTGACGCATCACCTCAGCGTAGAACTTGAAAAACCGATGTGGAGGGATACCCTCAACAGCGATGTCAATGTCGTGGTATCCACGTTCCTTCTGAGTGCAGGAGCCGAAGAGGTATACGCGAGAAGCCCCGAACTTGCGGGCACACTGAATAATGGCTTCGCGCTCTGTATCGCTAATCATGCCTGTTCCCTCTTCATAGCCTAAAACAGCCTTTCCTGTTGCTCTGCCGGCTCCGTTGCCTGCGTTTGGGTGTTACGCCTGGCGCGTCGATGTCCGTTGCGTGGGGCGTTCAGCACCTTGTGACAACGGCGACAGCGCGCCTCATACTTCTCTGCCGCGCCGATGAGGATGGTGGGTTCATCCCACGAGGCGGGGCGCCCGTCCACCAGCCTCTGTGTTTTGCTCGCCAGCTGCCCACACCGCGCACAAATCGCCCGCAGCTTAATCACCTCATCCGCCAGAGCCAGCAGAACGGGCATGAACCCGAATGGTTGACCGCGAAAGTCCTGGTCCAGCCCCGCTACAATCACCGTTCTGCCTTCGTTCGCCCAGCGGTCGCACAGGGCGACAACACCCTCGTCAAAGAACTGTACCTCCTCGATGGCGATAACTTCGGTATCGGGTTCCACCAGACGCTCTAAATCCGCACTGGAGGAGACGGGTATTGCCTCGAAGCGCACGCCGTTATGTGTGGCAATAGCCGCACTGTCCCACCGGTTATCCAGAGCGGATTTGAACACCTGCACCTTCTTGCGGGCATACAGAGCACGGCGCACCTGGCGTATCAGCTCTTCCGATTTGCCCGCGAACATGCTTCCCGTAATCACAAGCAGCGTGCCTACCGGCTTTGGCACTTTGGGTTATCCCTCCCGTTCTACCATGAGATAAGCGATAGCCCGCAGCGGCTCCGCGTTCTCGCCAAAGGGGTGCAGCGTCGCTATGGCTTCCTGCACCAGCTGATGCGCCCGCTGGCGTGAAGCTTCTACGCCAAACAGCGCAGGGTAGGTGACTTTGCCTCGCGCAGCATCTGTGCCCACCGCTTTGCCCGTTTTACGTGGGTCGCCGGTGACGTTCAGCAGGTCGTCGGCAATTTGAAACGCCAGCCCGGTCAGTTCTCCGTATCGGCTCAGGGCGTCCACCTGCCATTGTTCTGCCCCTGCCAGAATCGCCCCGGATACCACCGAAGCCCGAATGAGCGCGGCGGTTTTGTGGCGATGGATGTACTCCACAATGTCGGCGTCTGCCTCCTTGCCTTCCGATTCGATATCCACCATCTGCCCACCTACCATGCCGCGCGTGCCGGATGCTTCCGCAACCAGTTTCAGCACCTGCACTACGCGCTCGGCAGGGACGGCATCAGCGTTGCGTGCTATCAGCTCGAATGCACTGGCAAAAAGGGCATCCCCAGCCAGTATCGCCACCGCTTCGCCGAACTGCACGTGGCAGGTCGGTCGCCCTCGCCGCAGCGTGTCGTTATCGATAGCGGGCAGGTCGTCGTGAATGAGGGAGAAGGTGTGGATCAGCTCTACCGCACAGGCGGTGGGCAGTACCATCTCCGCTTCGCCGCCGACTGCCTCCGCACCGGCAATCACCAGCACCGGACGCAGTCGTTTGCCTCCTGACATCGTGCTGTAGCGCATCGCGCGGTGCAGGCTCTGCGGGCGAACATCCTCACCGGGCAGGTAGCGCTCCAGCGCGTTATCTATCAGGCGAACGCGCTCGCACAGGTACTGATTCAGGTCGAACGACAGGGAAGCGTTCACTGCGTCTTCAACCTCATCTCCGCCGCGCGTACCGTGTTGGAAAGCAACATCGCGATGGTCATGGGCCCTACTCCGCCCGGCACGGGCGTAATGTATGATGCTACCTGCGACGCAGACTCGAAGTGCACATCACCTACGTCGCCGCTGCGCCCTTCCACACGGTTGTAACCTGCATCTACTACCACCGCACCCGGACGTATCATCTCGCCGGTAATCAGCTCCGCCCTGCCACATGCAGCAACCAGAATATCCGCTTCGCGGGTGACCGAGGGCAGGTCGCGCGTGCGGGTGTGACATACGGTGACCGTGGCGTTACGCTGCAGCAGCAGCAACGCCAGCGGCTTGCCCAGAATAATACTGCGTCCTACCACCACAGCGCGTTGCCCCTCGATGGGGATGTGATAGCGGTCCAGCAGTTCCACAATACCCAGCGGGGTGCATGAAACGAACTTCGCCACGCCCGCCACCAGCGCACCCAGTGAAGCAGGCGAGATGCCATCCACGTCCTTGTCAGGCGACAGGTGATTGAGCAGACGTATCTCGTCGAGGTGTTTGGGTACGGGATGCTGAACCAGAATGCCGTGCACGTTCTCATCGGCGTTCAGGCGGGCAATCAGATCTTCCGCCTCTTGCTGAGTGGTGTCATGTGGCAGAGCGAAGGTTTCCGACTCGATACCCACGCTACGGCACGCTTTTGCCTTCATGCGTACGTAGGTGTGAGAAGCGGGGTCGTCGCCGATAATCAGCACGCTCAGCTTTGGCGCAATACCCGCCTCACGCAGACGTTGCACACGCGGTCTGAGTTCTTCACGAATTTGTGCAGCGATCGCTGCGCCGTCTAACAGAGTTGCGCTCACCGATACTCCTCCAGATGTTTCAGTACGCTTGCCAGCACACCGTTGACGAACTTGCCCGATTCGTCGGAGTTGTATTTCTTCGCCAGCTCCACCGCCTCGCTGATAACAACACTGGGTGGTGTTTCGGGATGGTAGAGCAGTTCGTATGTCGCCAGACGCAGCACGTTACGGTCGGGGGCAGGTTGCCGCTCAGGAGGCCAGCCGATGGCAAAGCGGGCGATGATGGAATCTATTTTCTGCAAGTTCTTCAGCGTGCCCGAAGCCAGCTCGTAGGCGAACTGGTATCCTTCCTCCTCGATAGGCATGTGCTCCACAGCGGAGGCGAAACACTCATCCAGCGGCATCTGCGCGATGTCCACCTGGTATAACAAGCGCAGCGCCAGTTCTCTTGCCAGTCGGCGTGTGCCCGGACTGTGTTTTCGCAGGGTAGAACTGCCCATGTCTTGCTCCCCCTCACTCCGTGCCGTTTC
>BEHS01000178.1 GCA_002898895.1 bacterium HR16
CTTCTTGCATCACCTCCTGATAGCCCAGTAACCGGTCACGTCCCACACTGAGCGATTGGTCACCAGCCAGATGGGCGATTCTCTGATATCCACATCGCACCAGGTGCTCGGTAGCAATCCGGGCACCCGTGATGTCATCGCATCCTACGTAAGGAAGATGCAACGCCTGCGAGTAGCGGTCAAACAATACGACAGGAATGCGCTCCTGTTGTAGCGTGCTCAAAAAGGAGGCGTTGCGGTCGGGATTGCAGGAAGCAATCAACAATGCCTCCACCTGCCGACCAATCAGCGAGCGGATTTCCTTTTGCTCTACCTGAAGGTCATCGTCAGAGTGACATATCAACACCGTATAACCCTCGCGTTTAGCTACCTCTTCAATGCCGATCACCATGTGGAGCCAGAAGGAGTGCCGCAGGTTGGGAATGAGCACGCCGATAAGATAAGTGCGCTGCGATACCAGTCCCCGCGCCAGCAAGTTTGGGCGGTAGTTCAGCCGTTCCGCTGCCTGCAAAATACGCTGGCGCATGGCTTCGCTGACGCCTTTGTCGTTACGCAAGGCTCGGGAGACCGTCATTGCGGAGACGCCGACTTCCTCCGCGATGTGTTTGATCGTTGCACGCATCCTTCATCATCTCGTGAACGTTAACGTTAACTATCTCTATTTTAACACGATGCCCCAGACATTGCAAGTGCTGTTTACGCATCCTGCAAAAAACAGGAGAAGTTCTGTTACGGGAACAGGTGGACGCTTGACAGCAGGAATCGGTTTCCCGTATGATAAATAGTAGACTAAACACGAAACTGGAGGGCGGTGAGCCGTGGCATCGGTCACGTTGAAACACCTGACCAAAGTCTTCAAGAATGTCGTTGCGGTCAACGACCTGAATCTGGAAATCAAGGATAAAGAGTTTCTCGTGCTGGTAGGACCTTCGGGCTGTGGCAAGACCACCGCGCTGCGCATGATCGCCGGACTGGAGGAGGTCACTTCCGGAGAGATTTACATCGGCGACCGACTGGTGAACGATGTGCAGCCCAAGGACCGTGACATCGCGATGGTGTTCCAGAACTACGCGCTGTATCCGCACATGACGGTGTATGATAATATGGCGTTTGCCTTGCGGATGCGCAAGTTCCCCAAAGCGGAGATTCAACGGCGGGTGCATGAGGCAGCGAAACTGCTCGGGCTGGAAGGACTGCTGGACCGTAAGCCCAAACAGCTTTCCGGTGGTCAACGGCAGCGTGTGGCACTGGGGCGTGCCATCGTGCGCGAACCGCAGGTGTTCCTGATGGACGAGCCGCTCTCCAACCTCGACGCCAAACTGCGTGTACAAACCCGCGCCGAGCTCATCAAACTGCAGCGGCGACTGGCGGTCACCACAATCTACGTCACACACGACCAGGTAGAAGCAATGACGATGGGCGACCGCATCGCAGTGATCAAGGATGGTGTATTACAGCAGGTGGATACGCCGCTGAATATCTATCACTATCCGGCAAACATGTTTGTGGCGGGCTTCATCGGCACGCCGCCGATGAATTTCCTCGACGTGACCCTCAAGCGCAGTGGTGAAGACTACTACGTGGACGGCGGCGATTTCAAACTGCTCCTGCCCAAATTCGCAGCCGATAAGGTACAGCCGTGGGTTAACAAGCAGGTGGTATTCGGTGTGCGCCCGGAGGACATCTTCGACAAGTCGCTGGCACCGATGACCACCGCACACGATGGAAACACGCTAAAGGCGATGGTGGACGTGATAGAGCCGATGGGGGCGGTGGTCACGATGTATCTCACGCTGGGCACGCACCAGATAGTTGCCACCATCGATGCCGATACGAAGGCGAAGGAGGGCGAGGAGCTGGAGATCGTGCTGGATATGGACAAGACGCATCTGTTTGACAAGGAGACGCAGAAGGCGATTTACTAGCCCGGTTGCACCTGTAAGCGCATGGCATCGTGAATGCGGATGCGATGGCTTTTCAGCCAGAGGATGACCTCTGGGGGAGTATACATAGTGCCGGGCACGATAACATGCTGGTAGCCTTCGCGCAAGCAGAGGCGTTGGAGAGTAGCAAAATCTTCTGCCTCTACTGCATGGATCAAACCGAGATCTGCGCTCGTCTTCCGGCACAGTTTCCGCCGCTCCTCCCACTCGTGTGTACTGTCGCCCCAGTTTCGATGGCAATATATCAGCGCTTTCATCGTATCTACACCCCGCAACAGTTTCACTATTTCTGTGGTCGGTGTGAAACAACGTTTCCTGCACCGCAACTCTACCGGTGATGGCGTTGCGCGAGGCAAAAACCGGTAAGTAAACGGGCTACCCCACCCGCATACACGACTCGCGTATCACCAGCTCGGTAGGCAGGTAGATGGTTTGACAGAGGGCGTTCGGTTCGGTGCTGGTCAGCACCTCAAAGAGCAGTTCCATCGCGCGTTGCCCCATCTCGTAGAGAGGCTGGCGTACGGTAGAAAGGGGAGGGTTCAGGTGTGCCGCGCTGGAGGGGTCGTCGAAGGCGATGATGCTGACGTCCTCGGGTACGCGCAATCCCAGCGAACGCAGCAGAGTAAGCGTTTCCAGGGCAAGGTAGTAGCCGGCGATAAAGATAGCGGTAACGTGTTCGGATCGAATCAGCAGGTCGGTCAGCTGTTGTCGGGCTTCCACCGACAGGTGCGAGTCGGAGCCAGCTTGCACAATCCACTCCGGGCGCATCGGTGCTTCCCATCTCTGCATGGCGTGCTGGTAGCCGCGCAGACGGTCTGCGCAGTTGGTACTGCCTTCCCAGCCGTTCAGGTAGGCAATGCGCCGGTGTCCCAGCGAGAGCAGATACTCCACAGCGCGTCGTGCACCGCCGAAGTTATCGCTGTCCACACAGGGGAACAGGTCGGATTGCCAAGATGCACCCATTACTACAAAGCGCGTGCCGTCCCGCCAGAGGTTCGTGAGCACATCGTGCGCATCAAGTGAAGGAGCGACGAACAGCAGTGCTCCATGTGAGTGGTGCTGAGCGACCTCAGTATATTCTGACACATCTGCCTGAACCACCTGCAGGGTCAGCCCACGTGCCTGCGCCACGTTTCGCACGGCGCGGAACGGCTCACGCAGGTAGGTGTCAGCCTGTGGATGTTCGGCATACGGTACCACAAGCACCACACCGTGCACGCGCACCGGCTGCACCGCATCGGTGACAAAGGTACCGGCGCCCGAACGCCGATACAGGCGCCCTTTGCGCACCAGCTCCTGAATGGCGCGGTTGACGGTCATCTGGCTCACGCCGAACTGCCGGGCGAGAGCACGCTCGCCGGGCAGCTGGCTACCAGCAGGCAGCTTACCCTCTACTATCTGCGTTTCCAGAATGCGCTGAATGCGAATGTACCTCGGTTCGTCCGTATCCGATGTGCCCACAACATAGCCCTCCTTATCCGGAGCAAAGCGTTATATAATGCTGAGCAACCCTTCGCTACACATTATAACGCAGGGAACGAGATGTGTCAAACAGGGGGAACGGGGTCACGTCCAATGATGGAGGGGTTGTGTATCCTGGAAAAGCGCAGCTTCCATGGAAGCCATATCGCCTCCCAAATCACCCTTTTGGATAGCTTGGACCTACCTGCGCGACGCTCGGTAAAGACGATAGGGATTTCCTGGATATGAAAACCATGCCGATAGGCTCGATAAGCCATCTCTATCTGGAAAGCGTAGCCGTTGGAGCGGATGGTGTCCAGACCGATGGCTTCCAGCACTTCGCGTCTCCAACAGCGATAGCCGCCGGTTGCGTCGCGCACCGGAATGCGCGTGATCCACTTTACGTATTGATTAGCGCAGAAACTGAGCCAGAATCGTTGACGGGACCAGTTGCTTACATCTCCACCGGGTACATAGCGAGAACCGATAACAACGTCTGCATACGCAGTGTGTTGAATAAGTGCAGGCAAATCACGAGGGTCGTGTGAGAGGTCGGCGTCCATTTGGGCAATCAACCGGTAACCCATATCCAGCGCCTGTTTGAACCCTGCGACGTAGGCACGCCCGAGCCCCTCCTTGCGCTCGCGATGCAACACATGGATTTGCGGATGCTGTACCGCCAGTTCGTCGGCGAGGTCGCCGGTACCGTCAGGCGAGTTGTCGTCCACGACGAGGATATGTACCCGCCCGCCCGTTGCCTGCAATACCTGCTGGCAGACGACAGGCAGGTTTTCCCGCTCGTTGTAGGTGGGAATAACCACCACGGTGTGTTGCTGGTTATGTTGCTGGTTATCAGGCTGTGACCTCATGTTTTTAGGCTCTTACAGGCGCGTATTCTGTGTCATGCTGAAGCATCCCAGCGCAAGGATGATTATAGCACACCTGTCTCTATTATCGGAAACGCGGTTACGGAGCCGCAGACGAAAAATTTTCGAAAATTTTTGTGAAAAAGATGCCGGAAACCCCGTTTGTGGTACGATTCTTGCACTATATATAGGGTGGAAGCCCTACTTACGTAGTAGGGCAATCTGTGGAAGGAGGGAGAGGAAGAATGAAGCATCTGATTCTGTTCGTGGTAATTGCCGGTCTGGTTCTGGCGGTGGGCACCGCGCAGGCGTTGACGTTGCAAGGGCAAGCAGCATACAGCTGGCAAGCCAGTTGGACAGCTGACAGCAGCGGTCCTGAGTACTGGGACAACCCAAGCGTTGACGGCACTCCCCCGGGCAACATCGGTTATCAGTCGTTCGTAGCAGGGCAGTCGTATTGGGGAAGCGCCGGTGGTGCTGCAGACCTTGAAGTGACATTTACCTCGGGAGGCTCTGACTGGGCGGCAATTAAGATCGAGATTGCCGGGCTGGCTAACCAGAACAAGTTTGGCGCTTACAAGAAGGGTGACCCCAGCGTCAAAAAGTTGCTGTTTACGGGCAGCGCTGGTCCTGGTGCCAGTATCATCTTCAACCCAGTTACGGAACTCGGCTCCACTGACTTCGGTTTCTATCTAGAAGGGCCACGAGGAACTTGGTATACGGAGTCGAGCCTGAATGCACCTGGGCAGAAAAGTGACCAGCACTTCGCCTTCTTCACTGCACCGCCACTTGTGCCGGGGTTGAAGGCGTACTACATCGGGGCAGAGGACACGCCGTTTTTGGACGCTAGTGGCAATCCGTGGAGCGACCGTGACTATCAGGACATGGTGGTCTACGTCGCGAACATCCCCGATGCTTCAACCTGGATGTTGTTCCTGAGCGGGGTGCCTGCGCTGGCATTGCTGCGACGCAGGAAGGGATAAAGGTATCCGGGGGACCTGTGACGTGCTCACCACAGGTCCTCTTCTTTGAAGAACAGACCGGCTACCAGAAGTCTACAACGCGTGAGAATGCGCCGTGCTGCAGTAACCAAACTGCCTATCGGCGCATTTTTCGTTTTCATATGTCGCCTGACGGCGAAGCCTCCTCTGCCAGACCAGGCCGATCTGTGCCAGCTCCCACCTCTATCGCACAGAAGATAATCTTGTCCACCTGTATACTTGCTGTCGTCATTCATGGATCTTTCTCAATACGTATAATGTATTACATCACCCATTACAGGCAATATATGAAGCCGACTACGACAATTTTTGTGAAAATTCGCTTATTGAGGTTCCGAAAACCCCTCTGTGGCACACTTCTTGCACTATATATAGGGTGGAAAGGGTACTCGCAGCCCTCGAACACCTGCGAAAAGGAGGGAAGAGAATGAAAAGGTTCGTACTGTTCGCACTGGTAGCCGGTTTGGGGCTGGCAGTGGGTACCGCTCAGGCGCTGACACTTCAGCCGAATGTCGCTACTTGGCAGAGTTGGGGCGTCGGCGACCTGAACGAGAATGGAACGCCCTACTGGGACGGGAACTCTGATGACTACAACCCTGAACCAGCCAACATCGGCTACTGGTTGACGAAAACAGGAGCATTTGCTCCTATCGGCAGTGCGCCTGCTGCGGTGAAAAACGCGTCGCCTGGGGCAGCGTATCCGTATCTAGGCAACGCTGACGGAACCGCGATCACAGACGTGTACTTCCAGTCCACGACCCCGAACTGGGCAGCTCTGAAGATTGAGATTGCAGGATTGAGCGCTTGGAACTACTTTGGTATCTACAAGCAGGGCGACCTTCCTGCCAATCTCAACGAACTCTTGACAACGCCTCCGGGTACGATAGGTTCGTCCGGCAAGAGCATGCTCTTGTTCAAGGGCACTGATGGACCGGGTGCCTCGTTGACGTTTGTGTCGCCTTGGGCAGACTTTGGGTTCTATTTGGCGACAGAGGACTCGGCGAATCCGGGCAACGTGTTGCGGGCGTTCTTCTCGGAGTCCAGCCTGAACAGCGGTACCGAGTTGAATAAGCAGCATTTTGCCTTCTTCCAGGCGAAGTCGGGAGCGTATCCTGCGTATTACATCGGGACAGAGGATAAGCCTCTGGGTGGTTCGGACAAAGACTATAACGACCTTGTAGTTTACGTTCAGGCAATCCCCGATGCTTCCACGTGGATGCTGTTCCTGAGCGGGGTGCCTGCGCTGGCACTGCTGCGACGGAAGAAGGCGTAGGGTAAGACACGGAACCTGTGGTGTGCTCACCATAGGTTCCCTCCTTCCAGAAATCTAAAAAAACCGGCTACCAGAAAGTAACGTGCGCCGTGCTGCAGTGAGAAACTGCCTATCGGCGCACTTTCATTTATGAGCCAGCAGATGGTCGCGATAGAGGTTAAACGCGCACAGGGCGCGAACCCCCAGCACCTGCGCGGTCTCGTAGGTGTCCAGCTTGGTGCGGGGGTTCACTTTGCCGATAGTACAGCGACGCCCTTCGCGGTCGTAGAGCCGACAGCGCGGACAGAGAATGCGTTTGGGCTGGTCGGTGGATGACATCGGCTATCGTAACTCAAACTCCCCGACGAATGCGCTGTTCTCCTCACTGCGTTGCCACACGGTACCCAGCCGGCGGTCGCGGTAGGCGGCAAGTTTCGCCGAGGCAACCTCTGCGCCCGCCACTGGCGTGAGGGGCTGATACCATACCTGATGCGGCTGCACGCACCGCTTGCACGGGTAGCGCGACAGATGTAACGTCGCCACGCCGGGCGCGTCCACCGTTATCTGCCTCTCTTCTTGAGTGTAGCGAATCGCTATCGATTTCACCGCCTGCACATCGCCCAGCACGCCGGCGTAATGGAGTGACAGCAGTTGCGCGACCGCTTCGCGTTGTGCCTTGCTGGCGCGAGCGTCCACGTAAATCACGCTCTGGCGTCGGGCGGAGGGCTCGGCGAGGTTGTTGTCCGCGACCACCGCTGCAAGCACGGATACCCCGCTCAGGTTCACGCCGTTCCAGCTGCCTTCGCGGATGTGCCAGAAGAGTAACGCCTCACGCCCTGCGGTCACGTATTCGCCCGAATAGTGGCAACCTCCTGCGTACACGCTACAGGTGCGCGCCTCCGCGTAATCGCCACGCAGGGTTTGCGCGCCCGCAGGCAGGACAAGCAGGGCAAGTAAAACGGCACAAAGGGTTGTTCTCATATGCGTTCACCTCCGAGAGATACATGTATTTAGTATACCTAAACGTAAAGGAAAAGAGGATAAGAGCAGGGTATAATGGATGGTGACGCCAACAGAGGATATGGGTGATGCTCAGCAGGTTTTTGAGGCAAATCGCCATTATTCTGGAGATGATTAAGTTTGAGCATACGGTGTTCGCCCTGCCGTTTGCGCTGTTGTCGGCGTTGCTGGCGGCGAGGGGAATACCGGAGTGGCGCACGCTGGGCTGGATTCTGGTGGCGATGGTGGGAGCGCGCAGCGCAGCGATGGCGTTCAACCGCATTGCCGACCTGCATTACGATGCCCTCAATCCGCGCACCGCAAACCGCGCGTTGCCGCGTGGCATGCTCACTGTGGGGCAAGTGGTGGTGTTTACGGCGGTATCGGCGGCGGTGTTCGTGTTGGCAGCGTGGCAGCTGAACC
>BEHS01000179.1 GCA_002898895.1 bacterium HR16
CCGGTTGCTCGCGCACAAACGCCCACAGCGCGTTTACACGGTAAGCATGTCCCTGCGTGGGGTATTCCTCGTCCTCGCCCAGCAGACGAACCTGCTTCGCCCGTACCCACCCCGTGTAGTTGTCATCGGTTTGCACCTTTAGCCAGTTCTCTTCGGGGGCGGGCGGTGCAGGAAGAAGCAGGGTGTGTCCGAGAACCGTTTGCGACACCTGCTCGCTATCGCCGTTGGGCTCAGCGTGCATTTTAACCACGTTGTGAACGACAACCGCTCTGGGCAATCTTGAACCTCTCAAAATACCGTATTTTACACAGCTATCGGGCTGGACAGAATGTCCTATGATAAAGATGGCTACGCGCCACGCAGCCGATGCGGTGGGCGGGACAGCGGAAGAGCCGGTGGAGAACGTCGGGCGCCGTCGTCCCGCCCCTTTTTCGTTTGTTTAGAACGCGAAGAAGTCGGCGATGCGTTGGGCAAGGAACAGGTCGCCATCTACCAGTAGCTGTCCGTTCATGTAAGCCTGGTCAGCTGCCATCCTGCCCTCCACAATAGCGAGGAAGGTCTGGGCGTTGGTGTTCACGGTGACGTCCGCCTGCACACCGGATGCGCCTTTGCGGATGGTGCACTTGCCGCCGGCAATCACGATTTCCCACACGCCGCCGCCTTCGCCGGTAATGTTGAAGCGGTACGTTACCTTCGCCCCCTGCGCCCGCTCGGGACGGAAGCGCGACGGCAGGGCATCAAAGAAAGCAGCCACCTTAGATGTTGCGGTGACAGGCGGTGACTGCTGTGCCATAGCGAGGAGCTTATCGGTGACCACGCGCCCCGCCTTCTCGCCGATGCTCATGCTGGTTTCGTAGCTGTACAGCTGCAGTCCGTAGTCTGCCTCGGTGAGGATGTAGCCCAGCTCGTCATTCGCCAGACCGATGACCAGTTTGGGGTTGCCCTTCATGTGTCGCTTGAGCTGGAAGCCGATATTGGGCAGAGCCTCGCCGGGGATGGTGACCATCTCCACCGGTCCCAGCGTGACGTGCATCACTTCGGTAGTGACCTCGTCGGTCTGCAGCACCGGCTCAGAGAAGATGCCTGCCTGCGCAGCCTGCTTGAACCTCTCGTTCTCCAGCGGGATGGTGACCTCGGCTCGCTGAACGGCAAGAGGGGCTTCTCTCAGAGTAGTGGCGTTTCTCAGCGCGTTGAGCGCGGCTTGCCCCAGCGCATTGCCCACGCGCTCGCACTCTTTCCAGTCGTTGCCGGGCGAGTCCACAGTGACCATACCCCCCTGTGCGCCGTTCAGGAAGAGGGCGATGCCGCCTTCTGTGCTCTCAATTGTCTGGCGCATGTAGTGCACGATGTCGGATGTGAGCGAGCGGATGTTCATCAGCTCGGGGTGCACCGCGTAGTTCACGATGGTCGCGATGGTTTTGTTGTCGTTAGCGTTGCGCAGCTGCAGCACCGCGATGGACGTATCCAGTATCTCCGCGACGCGCACGTTGCGCGAGACGCTCGTCACGCCTTCCGCACCGGCAACACGCAGCACCGCCGGCTGCAGGTTCTTCGCCGCCTCCTCGATGGCGTCCGCCACCTTTTGTTTCATCTGGGCGTACCACTCTTTATCCACGCCCGACACGCCTTGCTCCGGCTGTCCCCACAGCCCGATGCTATCGGGGCCGCTGTGCGTGTGGGTCGCAGCGATGATGATGTTCTCTGCAGGCACGGAGGTGACTTTACTGCGAATATCCTTGACCGCAGGGTTCAGCAACCCGATCAAATCGCAGGAGACGATAGCCATTTTGGTATCGCCAGCCTGAATAACCACCGCGCTGGCGTACACGTCGTCGTGCACCTCTTCCGCGCGACGGTTTGCGCTGTATCCTGCCAGATAGGGTAATTTGTCCGGGGTTATCTTAACCCGAGCGGCTCCCGCTTGCAATGACTGCGCCCACGACGCAGACAGCGACAGGAGCGCGAACAGCAAGGTTGACACAAGCATCGAAGCCAGATGTAACATCGATTCTATCCCTCCCCTTCCTCGCATGAGGATGTGTTTCTTTTACCGCAATTCGCGTGTTGTAGCCCGAATCCTGCCTTTACATCACCTTTCCCTCCGCCAGCAGTTGCAGCTGGGTTTGCCACTCGCCCGGATGGAAGGCGTCGACTCTGCCGTCTGCATAACCGATGAAAGCAGGTTCCTCTACGGGTTGCCCGCTCTCATCGAAGGCGAGGATGGTTAGCTTGCCGGTATCCTCTTTGAGCTCGATATACAGATACGCGCCGCAGTACATGCTGATGTCCGAGCGGGGAACCCATGTACCATGCTGGTGCACCACCTTGCGGGCGAGGGTGTAAATTCGCCGTGCTTCTTCAGGGTTGAGGGCACTCATCGCAGCACCTCTCCGGGTTGTTGTGAGGCACGATGGTACTTTGCCAGTGGGATATTTTGCCAGAGCAGGAGGAGAACCCTGCTTGCGTCCGAATAACGCAGCACACGGATAATATCTGTGCCAGTCCGTCCCATCCGTGTTTATCCGTGTCCCGTCCCTGCAGGATTCGGATTGGGGTAGACTGAATCGGCAAAGGGAAATCGCGAACGAGGTGTTTCATGCGCTGCGCTGAGCATTGCGAGGTGGTTGCGAACCGACCGGTAGCGACCAACCAGTTTGAGATAGAAATCCATTGCCCGACGGTTGCCCTGCACGCACAGCCGGGGCAGTTTGTACAGATGCGCGTGCAAAGCGGTTACGAGCCGTTATTCAGCCGACCGTTCAGTGTGTTCCGCAGGTTCCCCGAGCGCGGCAATTTCTCGGTGGTTTATCTGGTGCGGGGCGCGTTTACCCAGATGCTTGCCAGCAAGAAGCCGGGGGAGAGCGTGTTCGTGGTGGGACCGCTGGGGAATCGGTTTCTCGTAGCCCAGCCTGCAAACGAGGTACTGCACGTGCTGGTAGCAGGTGGAGTGGGCGCACCGCCGCTGTACCTGCTGGCGGAGGAGCTGGTTCAGAGTGGTGTACCACATCAGCAGGTGGTGGTGGTCAACGGAGCGCGCCGCCAGGACCTGCTGATATGCCAGGAACACTTTGCGGAGTTAGGCGTTCGCCTGTGGACGGTAACCGAAGACGGTAGCGCGGGGGCGAAGGGCAAAGTCACCGATGTGCTGAAGGCGTTGCACGAGCGAGGCGAGTTGTCCGGTAACCGCTGTCAGATATACACCTGCGGACCCACCGCGATGCTGGAGGCGGTAGCGAAGTTCGCTCAGAAGCACGACCTGCCCTGTCAGGTATCGATGGAGACGCTGATGCCGTGCGGGATGGGGGTGTGTTTGGGCTGCGCGGTGAAAGTGCGCACCGCCGACGGCACAGATTACAAGCGGGCGTGCGTGGACGGTCCCATTTTCGACGCGGCGGAGGTGGTGTGGGGATGAGCGAAGTTAATCTATCGGTGCAGCTGGGGCCACTGCGCCTGCAGAACCCCGTGCTGGTGGCTTCGGGCACATTCGGCTACGGCAGTGAGTACGCCGACCTGGTGGACCTGAACCGCCTTGGGGGCATCATGGTGAAGGGCACAACCCTGCACCCTCGCGCCGGCAACCCGATGCCCCGTATGGTGGAGACGGCGGCGGGATGCCTCAACTCCATCGGCTTGCAGAACGTGGGCGTGGAGGCGTTCATTCGCGAGAAACTTCCCTTCCTGCGCCGGTATCAATGCGCGGTCATCGTCAACATCGCGGGCGACTCCTACGAGGAGTTCGAACAGCTCGCAGAGCGACTGGACGGGGTAGAGGGTGTGCACGCGCTGGAGATGAACATCTCCTGCCCGAATCAGGAGAGGGGCGGTATCCATTTTGGGGTAGACCCCGAAGCCACGCGCGAGGTAGTATCCAGAGTGCGTAAGCGCACGCGCCTGCCGTTGATTGTGAAGCTCTCGCCCAACGTGACGGACATTACCGTGACCGCGCAAGCAGCAGTAGACGGAGGAGCGGACATCCTGAGCCTGGTCAATACCTTCGTGGGCACGGCGATTGACGCCAGGACGCGCCGATTCAAGCTGGCGAACATCACCGGCGGTCTATCCGGACCGGCAATCAAGCCTCTCGCGCTGTACATGGTGTGGCGGGTGGCGCAGGCAGTGAAGGTACCTATTATCGGCATGGGCGGTATCATGAACGCGACCGATGCGGTGGAGTTCCTGCTGGCGGGGGCGTCGGCGGTAGCGGTGGGCACGGCGAACTACGTGAACCCGCGCGCGAGCATGGAGGTACTGGAAGGGATAGAGCAGTACCTGCGCGAGCAGGGCGAGAAGGATGTAAAGCATATCGTGGGCACGGTGAGGCGATGCAAGCCCGGCAACGAATTCTAATCGCGCTGGATACCTCCGATGTCGAGCAGGCGGTTCGGTGGGTGCGGCTGCTATCGCCGTACGTGGGCGGATTCAAGGTGGGACTGGAGCTGGTGCACGCAGCGGGTTTCGGCATTTTTGACCGCCTGCGCGAAGCGGGGGCAGAGCGAATTTTCTACGACGCCAAACTGCACGACATCCCGAACACGGTGGCGCGGGCGGTGCGCGCCATTACAAGCATGGGCGTGTGGATGGTGAACGTGCACGCTTCCGGCGGACGCGCTATGATGGAGGCGGCGGTGGAGGCAGCGCATTCCGTTTCCGAGCCACCCTTGCTGATTGCGGTAACCGTGCTGACCAGTCTCTCCTCGCGGGAACTGCGTGAGCAGATCGGCACACGGCGTGGGGCGGCGAATCAGGTAATGCATCTGGCGTCGCTGGCAAAAGAGTCGGGCATGGACGGTGTGGTGGCGTCGGTACAGGAGGCAAGGGCGGTACGCAGACAGCTGGGCGAAGGCTTTTTGATTGTCACGCCCGGTATCCGCCTTGCAGGGGACAGTGCGGATGACCAGAGGCGCGTCGCGACGCCATCTCAAGCGGTGAGGTCAGGAGCGGATTATCTGGTCATCGGACGTTCGGTCACTGCGGACCCCGATCCGGTAGGCAGAGTGCTTCAGGTCGTGGAGGAGATAGAAGAGTAACGAGGGATTGCACGAAATAGCCTCTCTTCGTAGTGGTCCAGCTCCGCCATCGCAGACAGTATTTGCTCGGCTGAATCCCTCTGCAGTTCACGGAACAGCTGCACTATCGCTGAGGTGTGCAGCTGTTGTTCCCTGTTGTCGTAGCGCGTGGCTACGCAGCTTCTTCTCCCCACAGCTCTTGCCATTCTTGCTCATCCCAATCGGTGTAATCCCAGTTATCGCAGTCTAAACGACGGCAGTAGAGCATCTCTTTGAGACTGCCGTCCACCAGTTCTACGGTAGCAATATATGCAAAACGACACTCCACGCAGAGCGAGGGGTCGATAATCCTTACCACTTTCAGGTCGGTGGGTTGCTTTTGCTCCATGCTTCTCACTCCTCATCCCTGATTTCTTGCCAGCGCACATGGGTAGTCAGGGCTGCCTGCAAACTGGCTGCTGGCATTCGGGTAATATGGCTCAGCGCGAGGGCTACCGACGGTGCTACCCGCATGCGCTTCAGGTGGTGCATAGGCGCGTTGCTTGCCGGTAGCACCACCTCCGCACGGGTATGCGCGGGGAGCATCTTCTCCAGTGCGTTCAGCAAGTGTTGCCACTCGCGCGGAGCGCCGGCGACCGCCTGTTGCAGGTCCAGCACGATTTCGCGGTATCCGTTGTGCGCCAGTGCCTGCAGTATCTGCTGGCAGCGACGCAACGCGAAACTGCTCATCGCGCCGCGCCATTGCAAGACAGGTACCCCGCAAATAAGCAGGGTATCGAGCGGACAGTGTTGCTCCATGCACGTCGCCTCGTCTTCTCTGAACTTATTATCGGCTTAAGCAGGCGTGGAACAGAGGGGAACAGCGGGAAAACCGCATTGGTACGGGTTTTCACCTGCAGCGGGTACGGAAAGGAATCTGTGAAGAGATACAGGGAGGGAGTTCCTGAGATGCCTGACATGCAGATGATACCGCTGGAGCAGATTATTGCTGGGAAGAATCAACCTCGCCAGACTTTCTATGAGGAAAGCCTGCAGGAGCTGGCGCAGTCCATTAAGGAGCGCGGGGTGCTGGAGCCGATTGTGGTGCGCCCGACGGCTGACGGACGCTATGAAATCGTGATGGGTGAGCGTCGCTATCGGGCGGCACAGATGGCCGGGCTGACCGAAATCCCCGCTATCGTTCGCGAACTGAGCGACGAGGAAGCGGCTGCCGATGCGCTTCTGGAGAACTTCCAGCGCGAAGACCTCAACCCCATCGAGCGTGCACAGGCAATCCAGAAGCTGTTGACGATGATGAGCTGGGAGCAGGTGGCGCGCACGCTGGGGGTGAGCGAAAGCACCCTGCGTCGTCATCTAGAACTGCTGGAGCTTCCGCAGGTGATTCAGCAGGAGCTGATGAAGCCCTCTTCGGTGAACGGCAACGGCGGTGCATTCACAGAAGGGCACGCCCGTGCTCTACTGCCTCTGAACAAGGAGGTCAGCACGCAGCTGCGCCTGGTGGAGAAGGTGCGCAACGAGAAGCTCTCCATCGGCGACCTGGAGAAAATCGTTAACGCTATTCAGGAGTATCCCAACAAGAAAGAGGCGTTCCTGCGTGTGCCGCTGCACGTGACCGAGGAGATGCTGAAACACCTGGGGGCGCACCGCGAGCGACAACGACCCTACAAACCACAGACCGCTGACCAGCACCTGAAGAACCTGCAGAAGGCATGTTCGGCTGTGTCAGACCTGCTGGATGAGCGCGTGATCGAGTTCATCAACACCCAGCAGATGAACCAGCTGCTGGCAACTACGGGCGAGCTGCAGCACGAGCTGGAGCAGTTTAACCAGCGCGTACGCACCGCTTTGCAGAACAAGGAATACGGCTTCCGCGAGGTGTACATTCACTGCCCGTTGTGCGGGCGTGTGGAGCTGATTGGAAGCCTGCGGTGCAGTGTGTGCTGGACGGTGTTGCGTCGGTGCTACGACTGCGGGAACTACGACCGCACCTACGAGCGATGTGCCGTCACGAACGCACAGATTTTCATCAGCGAGGCGGAGAACCCGAAAGAGTACTCCAAGTCGTACAAGTGTCCTGATTACAAACCGAAGTTCGAGGTCTTAGCCCGCAAACCCCAGCCCAAAGCAGCCTGACCCCTCCCGCCCGCACGGGGGTGCGTCGCCCAGCGCACCCCCGCTTTTTGTTATCGCCAGCAGAAGACGCAATGCCATGCACGAATGCCGGTCCGCCGAAGCCGTAGCAGAGCGCGATGTGCTGTTACTTCGTCAGGGTACACGCCCATCATGCCGGAACCACTTCCGCATAGCAAGGCTGCCTGCGCGCCCGAGGACATCATGAGCAGCTTTACCCGCTGTATTTCCGGGAACTCCGGCAGCACCACCGCCTCGAAGTCGTTGTGTAGCAGAGGTAACCAGTCCAGACCCGTCCGCAGTGCACTGACCATCGCCGGTGTGCGTGGCGGGGGCAGCTCCTCGCCTGTGGTCAGGGCACGTTCCTCATCTATGCGTTGATATGCCCACGAGGTGGAAATGCCCTCTGGGGGAACCGCAATGAGCAGTGGATAACTGGCGGGCACAGGTAAAGGAGTAACTACCTCGCCGAGCCCTTCTACCAGTGCGGTGCCGCCGTGCAGAAAGAAGGGCACATCCGACCCCAGCGAAATCGCCAGCGATTGTAACTCCTTCAGGGAGAAGGGCTGTCCATGCAGGATGTTCAGCGCGCGCAGAGTCGTTGCCGCGTTACTGCTACCCCCGCCCAGCCCCGCCTGTGCTGGAATCTGCTTGCGCAGAGTGATGGTAACGCGCGGAGATTCTCCCAGACGGGCGTAGAACCGCTCGGCAGCACGCCATGCCAGATTGGTCTGGTCACAGGGGATAACTGGGTCGGAGCACTCGA
>BEHS01000180.1 GCA_002898895.1 bacterium HR16
CATCTACGGAGAATAGGGTGTTGATACCGCATCGCTGTAGACGGTATTGCAGGTCCATACACACCGGCAGTGAACTACCGACCCCGAATATGGCAACCCGACGTGCGCTGGCGATGGCATCTACTGCCCGTTCGAACTGCGTCATATCCAGCAGCTCCATCGTGCTGGCGACCGCCTGAACGTCCATATTCAGCACCTTTTGTACCAGGCGGGGAAGGTCATCCTCAGGCGACACGTCGCCGTGCACGTCGGGCACAGGCTCGCGATGGGGTGCCAGATCCGCTACCAGAGCCAGCTTGAAGTCTGCGTAGCCTTTGAAGCCGATGGAACGGCAGAACCGTACCACCGTAGTTTCGCTCACACCGCTGCGGTCGCTCAGGTGGATAACGCTACAGCCCCGCGCCTCTTCGGGGTGGTTCAGCACGAAGTCTGCTACTTTGCGCTCCGCTTCGTTCAGCGACGTGTACAGCGCGGAAACTTTTTCCAGTACCGAAGCCATGATATTCGCCTCCACTTAATATTTTAGTGGAGTAGAAAAAATTTGTCAACCGGATTTTGAATAAAAGAAAAATTGTGCGACGCGAGACGAGGAGGAGATGTGGAAAGCATGATGAGGCTGCGGTACGACATAGCTGCGGTGAGGTGAAAGTGCTCCTCAGGCTAGCTCACCGCCTGCAGCCCGAATCGTGGCATCTGCTCCTGTATCCGCTGCCACAGCGATTCATCGACCGACACTCCCGCTTGCTCAAGCGCCATGCACACCGCTGCGACCACCATCGGGAAGCGCGGACGTACAACCTGCGCCAGAGTGCTGCGGTAGACTCGTTCGCGGAAGGCTTCATGCAACGGCTCCGCCGCCGCCGCGACCCCTCCTACTATCCCGACGGCAACTCTGCTGTACTGCATATCGAGCTTGCGCAACGCCACCACCGCCATCAGCCCCAGCTCTCTGCCCGCACTGCTGAGGATGCGTATCGCCACGCGCTCCCCAAGCCTGGCGGCATCCGAGACCGTTCGGGCGACGGAAGCGAGGTCGGCACGCGAGAGCTGCCCGGAGTAAATCAGGCGGTGTAACGCGCCCAGACCATCCACGCCGAAATGCTCCAGAATGGCGCGCTTCAGCCATGTAGCCGGAGCGCGGCCATCCTCCGCACGGGTACATGCGTTTATCGCCTGCAACGCAATCCAGTATGCACTACCCTCATCGCCCATCAGGTATCCCCATCCACCGACGGCGGCGGTCTCGCCTGACTCGTTCATCCCGAACGCCACCGAGCCGGTGCCGGCTATCACCACTGCGCCCGGCGCACCTTGCGTGATACAGTACAGCGCGGTGCGCGTGTCATGTGTGACCACCACCTGCTCAGCCGGCAGCTCCTGCCGGCAAATCTCTTCCACCAGCGGACCGCCTCCCGTCATGCCACATAACGCCACTGCAAAGCGCGCATCCGAGCACAAAGAGGCGCTTTGCAACGCACCGCTCAGCGCTGTCCGCAGAGATTGGCGAAGGCGTTCCGGTCCACCGGGTTCGTGGATGTGGTTCGCTGCCCCACCCACCCCAAGGCCAAGCAGATTGCCCTCGATGTCTGCTATCAGCGCGCGCGTGGTGCTCTGCCCGCCGTCGATGCCCATCACCAGCACCTTCGGCACTTCCTTTCCCTCCCTGCTATCGGTGTGTCATCTATAGTGTGCGGACTTCCGCCATCAATATCTCCTCGTGGGTCGCGCTGTTCGCCTGTGCCAGGTATCCTGAGCCATCACGGGTGCGAGAGGCATGCACCACAATGCTGGAACGTCCCTCTATCACCACATCATCGAACAGATTGCCCACCATCATCGGATTGATTCCGACGATTTCAGGATGCTGCTGGCACGCCTGCCATAAACCCGTCTTCCAGCTTTCTGCTTGCTCAAGCGTCCATGGCAGCGGGTTAAACGATGGCTGTGCTATCAGCAGCGCCTTCTGCCTTACCAGAGCCTCGATCACGTCCGCGTGAAAGCCGTCAAGGCAGATGGCAACACCCAGTCTACCTGCAGGCGTGTCTACCACCCGCAGTTCTTCTACCTTGCCCGCGTTGAGGTCCATGCCCTCTTGCTGTTCCAGCGGGATGAGATGCACCTTGCGTTGTGTGAGAATCAAACGACCTTTGGGGTCAAACACGTAACAGGTGTTGTACACTTCACCAGGGCGCTTGCTGTCGGGCAGTGGCGCACTGCCTGCTACCAGGGTCACACCGTGCTTGCGCGCCGCTTGTGAGAACAAGCGACGATATCGGCTCTCCAGCTTTTTGCCCAGCGCCAGCAGAATCGCCCGCGTCGAAGAGACCTTGTAGGAATCCATTGCCCGGCGGATGGGTGAAGCGTAGCGCTGTGAAAGTACTGCAGCCGCTTCATAGATGCTCTTACAGCCCTTAACCGCCTCGTAGTCATCGAGAAAAAGCATTCCCAAGCCGATGTCCTCGGGAAAGACAACCAGTATGGGGACATCTGACCGCACGCGCTGCCTCACAAAGGCAAGCAACTCATCTATGCGATTCGCCAGGCGTTTCTCGCTCTGGTAGTCCTCCAGCGTCACATGCATCTGTATAGCGACGAGAACAGCTTCGCTACTCGGCTTCATTGCCACTACCCCCGCAACATTACCACTATTATTTCGAAGCGGTCTTTCCGTTTCCTGCAAAACAGGGCAACAGTCTTGCTCTACCCCAATACTTCGAGCGCCAGCAAAAAATCCTCCATAAAAACTCCTTAATACTTCTCTGGTAACATCCTAGCGATAGCAAACAAACCCAGAGGAGGTGCTACTATGCGCTCACGAAAAGCCTTCACACTGATTGAGCTGCTCGTCGTGATTGCTATTATCGCCATACTGGCGGCGATTCTGTTCCCGGTCTTCGCGCAGGCACGGGAAAAAGCACGGCAGGCGAGCTGTCTCAGCAACGTCAAACAGATCGGTACGGCGATGATGATGTACGCGCAGGATTACGACGAAGTGTTACCGCGCAACGCTTACGCCGATCCCCCGCGCGTACTGGAGGGTCCCCACTTCGTGAACTGCTCCACCCCGCGCTGGATGGACGTGCTTCAGCCCTACATCAAGAACCTGCAGATTTTCAACTGTCCCAGCGACCCGTTCTCGCCGATTAGCGGCACGCTGTGGACTGGTCAGCCCCACACGCTGATGGAGAACAGGCGTTACGTGTTCCATCCCTACTCGCCGGATGGCTCGCAGGTGTTCCGCGAGGCGGACTGCGGCGATCCGCGCGGCACAACGAATGTGGGCAGGCGATTCGGCAGCTACGCCATTAACAACATGTATTATTCCTCGGCAGACAACTTTACACCGCCCAATAACCAGCCGATGGCTGCTATCGCCCAGCCGGCGGATACCGTGCTGGTGGCAGAGGTTCAGGGTTACGGACAGAGCGCAGACTTCTACCGCCGTGACCTCAACGACCCCCAGCCGACCACGCCACATGAGACCTTCCCCTTCCCCGCACTCATCAACCGCAACAACAACGGCGCGATTCTGGGAAGGCACATGAAGCTGACCAACGTAGTGTGGTGCGACGGTCACGCCAAAGCAGTGCGTCTGGATTATCTGGGGCAGACGCATTCTACCGTGTGGAACGGGCAACAATATAACAACCTCATGTTCCGGTTTACTGTAGAGGAAGATTAAGCCTCGCAATCCCTGCCATGAGGTAGAGCGGTTTAGCCTTTCCCGAGAAGGAAAGGCTTTTTTGCTATGGCGAAAGATGTTTCAGCGAAACAAGGAGGTGTCTGACGATGTATCGTTATTCAAAGCTCTGGACACTGGGCTTACTGCTTGTCATAATAGTCGCCCCCCTGTGGGCGCAGACAAGGGGCGAACTGCCCGGCAAGAAGCCCTCTGGTGAGGTGCTCTTGCCCAACGGATGGCGTATTCATCCGGTGGGAGAACAGCTGGAGATCGATGTGGGCGCGCTGGGCATGGCGCAATCGCCCAATGGAACCCGTCTGGCGGTATTGCATTGCGGCGTGCCCAAACACTCGGTCATGCTGATTGACGCTCCCAACCGCCGCATCTTGCACCAGCTGCCTATCGCCAAAGGATGGGTGGGTATCTGCTGGAGCAACGATGGACGCCGCGTGTACGTCTCCGGTGGCTCCGATGACGTGGTGCGGGTGTTTCGTGCAGGCGTGGCGAGGCTCATCGAGGACGGAAACGTCTCGGTGAAGCCGGAAGGTGAAACATCCACACAGTTCGTCGCCCAGGTAGCGGTCAGCCCGGACGACAGAGTGCTGTACGCTGCGCTGATGAAGGGCAACGGCGTGGCGGTGATAGACACCCAGGAACGCAAACTGCTGCGCAAGCTGAGCGTGCAGGGTTCGCCCTACGGGGTTGCGGTATCGCCCGACGGCACGCTACTCGCGGTGAGCCGATGGGGGATGGCGTCGGTGGAACTGTTCGACACGAACACATGGCAGAGTGTAGCACAGATACCCACCGGCACGCACCCCAACGAGATGACCTTCAGCCCCGACGGCAAGCGTCTGTTTGTGGCGTGCGCGAACAACAACACGGTGACGGTTATCGATGTGGCAGGGCGCAAAGCGGTAGAGCAAATCAACGTCGCTCTGTCGCCCCGCGCGCCGGCCGGCTCCACACCAAACAGCGTTGCGCTCTCCCCCGACGGGAAACGGCTGTATGTCGCCAATGCAGATAACTACAGCGTGGCAGTGGTAGACGTGTCCGGCGAGGAAAGCAGGGTACTGGGCTTCATACCGGCGGGATGGTACCCGGCCGGCGTGCGTGTCTCCTCCGACAATAGCACGATCTATGTGCTCAACTCGAAGGGTGTCACCCCGAAAGCCAATCCGCAACGCGAATATATCGGCAGTATCCTGCGCGGCACCGTACAGTTCGTACCCGTGCCTGACGCACAGACCCTGCGCCGGTACACCCGGCGCGTGCGCGAGCTGATGCCCTACAAGGACAGCCTGCTGACTCGCGCACCATCGAAACTGCCGAAGGTCATTCCGGCAAAGATAGGCGACCCGAGCCCTATCAAGTACGTGGTTTACATCATCAAGGAGAACCGCACCTACGACCAGGTGTTCGGCGACATGCCCGAAGGCAACGGCGACTCCAACCTGTGCATCTTTGGCGAGGAGATCACACCGAATCACCATGCCCTCGCGCGGGAGTTCGTTCTGCTGGATAACTTCTACGTGGACGCAGAGGTGTCGGCAGACGGGCACAACTGGTCTACCGCTGCCTACGCCACCGACTACGTGGAAAAAATCTGGCCCTACGGCTACGGAGGGCATGGACACGGCTACGACTACGAGGGCACAAACCCCATTACCTACCCCGACGCCGGTTTTATCTGGGACGCCTGTAAGCGAGCGGGGGTGAGCTATCGCTCTTACGCGGAGTTCGTTTCCCAAAACCCCGACGGCACACCTCGCGCCAACGTGCCATCTCTGGAGGGACACTTCAGCCCCATCTTCAGCCCGTACAATCTGGACGTTCTCGACATGAAGCGCGTCGAACAGTTCCTGACCGAGTTTCGCGAGTACGAGAAGAACGGTGACCTGCCGCGTTTTATCATCCTGCGCTTGCCCAACGACCACACCTACGGTACCCGTCCGGGCAAGCCCACGCCGCGCGCGATGGTAGCAGAAAACGACCTTGCACTGGGCACGCTGGTGGAAGCGCTGAGCAACAGCCGGTACGGGAAGGAGATGGCAATCTTCGTACTGGAAGACGACGCACAGAACGGTCCCGACCATGTGGATGCCCATCGGAGCCCTGCCCTGGTTATCTCGCCGTACGTGAAGCGGCGCAGCGTGGACAGCACGTTGTATACCACTTGCTCGATGCTGCGCACGATAGAGCTGATTCTGGGGCTGGAGCCGTTGAGCCAGTACGATGCCGCTGCCACACCGATGTACCGCTGTTTCACCGATAAGCCCGACTTCACACCCTATAAATGCCGACCGGCACGCTGGGACCTGAACGAAAAGAATCCGGCAAACGCCTGGGGATGGCGCGAGTCGCTGGCGATGGACCTGAGCCAGGAAGACCGTGTGGATGATTTGCTCTTCAGCGAGATCATCTGGCGGTCGGTGAAGGGTGCAAACAGCCCAATGCCCGCACCGGTGCGAAGCATCTTCAGTCAACCGGCAGTGAGTATGGAGTGATACCCAGAGTGGAGGGCGTACTCCCCATGACCCTGCGTGTCATCATAAACAGCAGGACAGATAACGGCTCGGCAGGAGTCTCGCCCTCCACACAGAGCGATGCAAGGTGCGAATCTCTGCCTTCCTGTACAGGTTTTGAACAATGTGAATGAACATTCCCCCTTTATATTTATAATGTACCTGTTGAAATTGTTGAAAACTCGGTATGGTTTTCCACCGTTGGCATCATAATTTGTTGATTCTTTGCATTATTTGGTCTCTTATCTAAGTGATTTTGTCCTTCATGCGTATTTATTCATCTGATGGGTTGCAACTTAAATAGCAAAGATTTCAACAATGAAATGTTCAAAACTATGTTCAAAACCTGTACACATTGTTGAAAGCATTGCAAGACAGGCTGGAAGTGAGAAAGTTTTCAACAAAGTTTTCAACAATCGAAGCGGGTTTTCAACAATTTGAGGGGAGTTTTCAACAAAGTTTTGAACATTTCCAGCAAAGATTTCAACAATGACCAACCTTTAGCTGCCCAGTACTGCGCTTAAATCGTAGATAATGCTGGTAAGTTCCTTGTCCTTGTTCAGACTGGTCTTGACGCGGTTGTAGGCGTGTAGCACCGTTGAGTGGTTCTTGCCGAACATCTGCCCGATTTGCTGCAGAGGGAGCTGCGCCTTCTCGCGCAGAAGGTACATCGCTATCTGGCGCGCCATCAGCACCTCGCGACTGCGCTGATCACCCAGAATATCCTGCGTGCTCAGCCCGAATCGCTGACAAACTGCCTGCAGTACCGCCTGCTCGGAGGGTATGGCGTGTACCTGCTTCTCGTCCACGTAGTGACGCGCCAGCACCTCATTAGCGAGCTGCAAAGTGATGGGCTTACCGTGCACCGATGCCCGTGCCGCGATGGAAATCAGCACCCCTTCCAGCGTGCGCACGTTGCCCTCTACCGCCTGAGCGATGTGGTAGATAACCTGATCGGGGATCTGGATGCCCTCAATCTGTGCACGTTTTTGCAAAATAGCTACACGGGTTTCGAACTCTGGCGGTGCGATATCCGCTATCAACCCTGCCTCGAAACGGGAGCGCAGACGATCGTCCATGGTATGCAGCTCGCGTGGAGGGCGGTCGCTGGCGAACACCACCTGCCTGCCCATCTGATACAGGGTATTGAAGGTATGAAAGAACTCCTCTTTAGTATGCTCCTTGCCGGCGATGAACTGGATGTCATCCACCAGCCACACATCCACATTCCGGTATTTCTGGCGGAAGGCGTCGATGCGGTGTTCGCGCAGGGCGGTGATGTACTGCTGGGCGAAGGTCTCGCCGGAGAGGTAGGCGACGCGCAGGCGTGGGTGCGTCTGCAGCACGTAATGTCCGATGGCGTGCATCAGATGCGTTTTGCCCAGGCCCGCTCCACCGTAGATGAACAGTGGATTGTAGCTCTGTCCGGGCGCGCGCGCCACCGACATCGCCCCTGCCTGTGCGAGTCGGTTGGAGTTGCCCACCACGAAGTTTTCGAAGGTGTACTTTGGATTCAGCGCCGGTTTTTCGAACGGAGGCGGTTCCGGTTCCAGAGTAATGGTTGGTTCCCTCTGTGCAGGGGGGCACTCTTCTGCCGGTGTCTCTCCAAGCACAGGGCGCTTCTCCGGAGGCAGGTAGACAATGGCAACCTCTACCGTCTTGCCCAGATGTTGG
>BEHS01000181.1 GCA_002898895.1 bacterium HR16
CGATGCAGTGGCTCAGTTAGCGCAGAATACAAACTTCCTCACCAGCACCAGCCAGCAGCTGGCGGCGTCCACCGAGCAGTCGGGGCAGGCATCTAACGAAATCGCCAAGGGTAGTGAGCAACTCGCCCAGCAAGCCACCGAAGCGGCGCAAGCGATGGATAACCTGGACCGAGCCATCCGCACCGTGCAGCAGGGCAGCGAGGCACAGCGCGAAGCCGCCCAGCAGGCGGAAGAGGGCATGAGACAAGCCGCCAAAGCGGTAGAAGAGGTCGCTCGCTCCGCCCAGCAGATGGCAGCCTCCGCCCAGCAAGCCAGCGCAATTGCCCAGCAAGGCGGGCAGTCGGTTGAGGAGATGTTGCAAACCATGCGCCAGATACAACAGCAGGCGGAGACCTCCGCGCAGAAGGTGGCGCAGTTAGACCAGCTGGGTCAGCAGATAGGCAACATCGTGCAGACCATCGAGCAGATAGCGGAGCAGACGAACCTGTTAGCGCTCAACGCGGCAATTGAGGCGGCGCGCGCGGGCGAGCACGGTCGCGGTTTCGCAGTGGTAGCAGACGAGGTGCGCAAGCTGGCGGAACAGGCAAGCACTGCCACCAAAGAGATTGCAGGACTGATAGCCAACGTGCGGTCGGGTGTGGAGGTTGCGGTTCGTGAGATGCAGGCGACCGCGCAGAGTGTCACAGAGGGTTTCAATCGCAGTGAGCAGGTAGGCTCCGCGCTGGTGCAGATAGTGGAGGCATCCCAGCAGGTAGCAGGCGAGATACAGTCGGTGACGGCGGTAGCGGAGCAGATGTCGGCGAGCGTTCAGCAGGTGCTGGCGACGGTGAGCACGGTGTTGCAGAGTGCGGAGGAGAACGCGCGTGCGGTGCTGGAGATGGCGTCCGGTGCGGAGCAGGTGTCGTCGGCGATAGCGTCGGTGGCGAGCATCAGCGAGGAAGCGGCGGCGAGTGCTCAAGAGCTGCACGCATCGTCCGAAGAAGTAGCTGCTGCCGCGCAGGAGCTGGCAAGCATGGCGCAACAGCTGCAGGAACTGGTCGGTCGATTCCGCTACGAAGGGGGCGAAAGCCGACCGAACCTGCGCCTGGCGGCGTAGGAGAATATCGTTTGTGAAGGTAAACCACAGAGGACACGGAGAATACCCTCAGTGCTCTCGGTGTTCTCTGTGGTGAACGGCTCATCCGGGAAGGTAAACCCGCGAGGACACGGAGAACACGGAGAATACCTTCTGTGCTCTCCGTGCCCTCTGTGGTGAAAAACGGGGCAGCACTACGTCATTCCCCCTTATCACCTCCTGAACAGCACAACGAAGAGCGTATATCTGCTATAATAACGCTGGTGATGCGATATGGCAGTACAACCGATACCCAAAAATAAAATTGTCTATCCTGAAAGCGACGGCAAGCCCATGGCGGATAACACGAAGCAACTGGAGACCATTGTTTACCTCTACGACAACCTCTGCGCCCTGTTTGCCGACCGCGAGGATGTGTTCGTTGCCGCCGACCTGCTCTGGTATCCGGTGGAGGGACGCCCTGACATCCGCACCGCCCCCGATGTAATGGTGGCGTTTGGCCGTCCGAAAGGGCATCGTGGCAGCTACAAGCAGTGGGAAGAGGGTGGCATTGCGCCTCAGGTGGTGTTCGGGGTGCTGTCGCCCGGTAACCGTCCATCGGAGTTGATAGAGAAGTTCGGTTTCTACGAGCGCTACGGGGTGGAGGAGTATTACATCTACGACCCGGACCGGAGCATTCTGGAGGGCTGGTTGCGCTCGGATGGGCATTTCTCGCCGGTTCGGGAGATGGAGGGCTGGGTGAGCCCTCGGTTAGGCGTGCGTTTCACGCTGGAGGGTGGCGAGCTGGTATTGTATCGTCCGGATGGCGAGCGTTTCGTGCCGTATGTGGAGTTGCGCAGGCGTTTGGAGCAGGCGCAGTGGGTAGCAGAGCAAGCACAGCGCGAGGCAGAGCAGGAAAGACAGAGAGCGCTGGAAGCGCTACAGCGCGCCGAGCGGTTAGCACAGCGTCTGCGTGAGCTGGGTATAGACCCCGACTAGGTGTCCTGAAAGCCGGATGAACGCACACACCCTCAAAGTTCTGGAGTATGAGGCTATCCGACAGAAGCTGGCGGCACACTGCACCACCCCGATGGGCGCGGAGCGGGCGCGTCAAATGGCTCCTCTCACCGACCTCAATGCCATCCGCCTGCGTTTACAGCAGACCTCTGAAGCGCGTCGGCTGATAGACCTGGCGGAGGAGATGTCTTTGCGTGGGGCGCAGGATGTTCGTTCGGCGGTGTCGCTGGTGCGCGCGGGAGGGGTGCTCACTCCCGAAGCGTTGTTGTCCATCGCCGACACGCTGGAATCTGCCCGACGTTTGCGCACCTTTCTGCTGGCGCGTGAGGACAAGTGCCCTTCTCTGTGCATACTGGCACGCCAGCTGGAACCCCTGCCCGAGGTGGTGAGCGAAATCCGCCGTTGCCTGCGTGAAGACGCTACCGTTGCCGACAACGCCAGCCCCGAGCTGGCGCGAATCCGTCAGAAGCTTCGACAGCTGCACTCCCGCATCACCGAACGCTTGCAAGCAACCCTCAACTCCTCACGTATCCGCAATATGCTTCAGGAACCTGTTATCACCATGCGCGGCGACCGCTATTGCCTGCCCGTGAAGGCGGAATACCGCGCGCAGTTCGGTGGGATCGTGCATGACGTGAGTGCGTCGGGAGCCACCCTGTTTATGGAACCGCAGGAGGTGGTAGACCTCGGCAACCAGATTCGTGAGGCGCAGATTGCCGAGCAGAACGAGGTGGAACGGATTCTGGCGGAGTTGAGCGCGCTGGTGGGCAAGCACAGCGATACGCTTCTGTTGACATGTGATGCACTGGGCGAGCTGGACTTCATCGACGCGCGCGCCCGCCTCAGCGCCGATTGGGATGCGGTGGAACCTGCGCTCAACATGCAGGGCAAAATCCGCCTGCGCAAAGCACGCCACCCTCTGCTGAAACCGCCTGTCGTGCCCATCGATGTAGAGCTGGGCGAGCGGTTCCGTATCCTGCTCATCACGGGACCCAACACCGGCGGGAAGACGGTAACGCTCAAGACGGTGGGCTTGCTGACGCTGATGATGCAGTCCGGGTTGCACGTGCCCGCCGACACCGGCACCGAAATGGCGGTGTTTGACAAAGTGTTCGCCGACATCGGCGACGAGCAGAGCATCGAGCAGTCACTATCTACCTTCTCCGGTCATATCACGAACATCGCCGGAATGCTCCCGCACTGTGACGAGCGCACGCTGGTGTTGTTAGACGAGCTGGGGGCAGGAACCGACCCCGCCGAAGGCGCCGCGCTGGCTCAGGCGATATTAGACTACCTGCTGGCGCGTCGCTCGCGGGTGATGGCGACCACGCACTACGGCGAGCTGAAGAGCTATGCCTACGCCCGGCAGGGGGTGCAGAACGCCTCGGTGGAGTTCGACGTGCAGACCCTGCGCCCGACGTATCACCTGCGCATTGGCACGCCCGGCTCCAGCCACGCGATAGTGATCGCACAGAGGCTGGGATTGCCCCCTTCGGTGATCGAGACCGCGCAGGCTCGCCTCACCGGGCGCGAGACCGAAGCCTCCAGCATCATGCGCCGGCTGGAAGAGGAACAGCGTGCCATCGAGCAGGAGCGTGCTGACGCTGAGAAGGAGCACCGTGAGGCGGAAAGCCTGCGCAAACAGCTGCAACAGCGGCTGGAAAAGCTGGAAGAGGAACGCCAGCGGTTGCGCGAGCAGGTAGCTCAGGAGATGCAGGAGCGCCTTCAGGAGATACTCCGTCAGGCGGAAGAGGCGTACCGTCGGTTGCGCGAGCAACCCCGTGAAAACCGCACCGCGCAGGAAGCGCGCCGGCAAGTGCGCGATGCTGCCAAGCAGATGAAACAGCTGCTCGCTCCGCCTGCAGAGGTTCCTTCTTCCGCTGAGATACAGGAGGGAGATACCGTTCGGGTGACCACGCTCAACATCACGGGGACGGTATTGCAGTTGATGGAGCAGGACGCGGTGATACAGGCGGGAGCCATTCGGGTGACTGTTCCTCGCGAGGCGTTGCGCCGTGTGGAGGAGAAACCGACTGCTCGCGCTCCGGCGGTGTCTATTCCGGTGAACCTCTCACGCGCCACGCACATCTCGTCGGAGATTATGCTGAGGATGCAACGGGTGGAGGAGGCGCTCGCTAACTTGGAGCGTTATCTGGACGAGGCATACGCGGCGGGGCTGGAGCAGGTGCGCGTCATTCATGGCAAAGGCACGGGCGTATTGAGGCAGGCGGTGCGAGAATACCTGAGAACGCACCCTCTGGTGGCTTCCTACCGCAACGCAGAACCCGCCGAGGGCGGCGATGGGGTTACGGTGGTTACCTTGCGATAAGCACAAACGGCACGCCGATTGGCGTGCCGTTGCACGTTGTTTGTGGTTCGGGCTTACCAGCGTCTATCGCGCCGCCCGGAGCCGTAGCCACCGCGGTCGCTGCGGAAGCCGCCCTCGCGTCGCTCGGTGCGTGGACGAGCCTGGTTCACGGTGATGGTTCTGCCCATGAACACCTGACCGTTGGTGGCGTCAATCGCCGCCTGCATGTTCTCGCTGGGGATGTCCACGAAGCCGAAGCCGCGTCCTTCTACGACACGGGCATCCTCGACGGGACCCCACGGGGAGAACAGCTCACGCAGTTGCTCTGCGGTGGTGGAGTAGGAAAGGTTTCCTACGAACAGCGAAGTGGTTTGCGACATTGTTTCTTAACCTCATGCTGGGAAGCGTTCTGCCTCCCGGATTCTGTTACGGTGCTGCCGGCAGGCTCGAACGTGGTCTCCTCCCATGAGGTTTACGGACCCCGGAACCGAACCGTCGCGTGCAACGAACACCGAACACTGGTAGTATACCATAAATGCAGAGCAAAACAACGGGTTTCAGGGCGGTCTGGGTATTTTTTCTGAAAAAACTGCGAGGAGCGCACTCCCCTACCCTGTGGAGAGATGCGCCCCGTCGCATTCGCGAACTTCCTCACTTGTTCTTATCGGGCTTGCGCACGGTGAATCGCGGCTTTTCCTGCTCGCGCTTCTGAATGATGTCGTGTGGCTTGACCAGCTCCAGCTGGATGCGTGCCTCCGCTCCACAGCGGAACACTACCGTCTGCCCCAGCTGGATACTCGCGCGTCGTGTGCCAAACCTGCCTGTGCGCCCGATTTCCACTAGCGTGGGCTGGTCTACCCTGTATCGCTCGGCGGGCATGGAGACCTCCACCAGCATCTTCGCGTTGCCTTCGGTATTGACGGCACGGTATGCGCCCGGCAGTACCAGCGTGACCGCGAACAGGTCACCTGCAGGGATGCTCTTCGCGCTGTCCAGCAGCGTCTTCTTCTCTTTCGCACCAATCTGTTCGATAACGACGCTGTAGCGCGACGTGCCTCTGGACACGAAGAAACACATCACCCCGCCCTCCCGAAGCGTGTACTCCGCGTGCTTGCCGCAGTCGCAACCCTTCGGTTCCGTGCCGAGGCTCGCCATATCCACGTCAATCTGATGCGCTGCGTTCGCCTCCCGCACCACATTCACCGTAGCGCGATGCACCACGCGCTCTCCGCGGCGGATGAACAGGTCGTATGCGCCCACTTCCGCAAAGCGGTGGATAAGGGTGGTCAGCACCGTTAACGCGCTGCTGTCGAACGCCCGTTGTGTGAAGACGGGACGATTGAGGACCGCTTTCTGTGTTGTCATGGCTAGCCTCCTATGTTCACTTCCGCAACCATCTCCACGTCGTTAACGCGGACGCTCAGGTCGCGCAGGGGGATACGTACCGGAATCAGCCCATCCCTTGCGGGCAGGAGCTCGAAGGGGTCATCGATGCGATATATCGGGTTGCAACTGCTGAAGAAATCCAGTATCAGCGTGCCGATGAAATCCAGTAAGCCGAAGCTGACGTTGAAGAGGTCGCTCAGCCACTCGTCGATCTCATCGGGGATGTCCAGCAGGAAGCGGATGAAATCCGCAATGCCTCCGATAATCGCCAGGATGATGTCGCGCACGAACCCGCCGGGGATAATCGCGCGGATGGCGTTGCTGAGGGCGTTTTCAATCAGGTTGCCCGCGATATCCGGGAAATCGAACAGGTCCACGTCGATGGTCTGGGGATCGATGTGGATATGCCACTGGTTGTGACTGGGCAGGGGTTCGAGGCGTATCGGGGCGCACGGGTCAGGCGAGGGCACGGGAAGGGATGCGTCGAAGTAGCGGGCGACCACGCTCCCCGTGAAGCTCACCTCCTGCGCTACGAACGCTGCCAGGTCGGGCGAGATGGAAACATCCGGGTTGCCGCTGAACACGCAAACCCTCGGCAGGCAGATATCCGGAATGGGCCAGGGCATGTTGATGCATCCACCACCCACGCAGATTTCAGGGATATTGATCCCCAGCATGAAGCGTAGCCTGTCCCAGCGGATGTCCAGCTCTTTGACGCTGATGGTGTTATCGGCGCGCAGGTCGATGGTGCCTCCTTCCAGATGCGCTCTCACGTCGTAGCCAGCGACAAAGATGCCGAAGCTGGTCTGGTCCGCCTGGGCGAACGTCAGGTTGCGCTTCAGCAGATCGAAGGAGCGCTGGAAGGTTCTCTCGGAAACGGCTAAAGTGAAGTGTGCCATCGTCTTATACCTCCACCACCAGATTGACAAACGCTTTGAGCTGGTCATCCTCTACTGCCGGGTTATTGGGGACGCCAGCAGGCACGGGCGTCGGCTGAAGGGTGATGGTTTCACCGATGCTCAAACCCTGCTTGCGCATCAGCTCGGTGATGTTCAACACCATCGCCTCGATGGGCACACTGAGCCGGGGCAGGATGCCCAATTGCAGCACCATCTTGATGTAGCACTCCACCATCTCTTCCAGTGGGGCTGGACCCAGGTCCACTAACTCCAGCCCGTCCAGACGCACCTTCAGCCACATTTGCGGACTGCCCGGTATCGTACCCCACTCAAAGTGCAGTACCGCGAACAGCTTCACGCAGAAGCAGAGCAGCTTCTGGGTGGGGAAGACAATAGGCTCCGCAAGTTTGTCCCCTTGCGGAAATGCCGCAATTCCGAAGGTCTCCTTTCCCCGCTGAGCAACCGCTTCTGCCTCGACGCGCGGCAGGAGTTCGCGAATGAATCTTTCCGGCAGGCAGTCCAGCCCGAAGCAACCTCGCATGTAGAGCGCAAGTCGCTGGGCGGGTAGCTTGCCCAGTTCCTGAGGCAGGTCAAACACGTTACCGGGGTGGAAGTCGATCTGCAGGTCGGTGAACTGCAAGCACCAGTTCAACCCCAGTGGAACAGGCGAACCCAGCACAGGAATGGGGTCTTCTACGCTAAAAAGAGGGTCGCGCGCTCGCAGCACTTCCGGAGCTACTTTGATGCGTTCGCATAACAGCTCGGGGCGCTGCAGGAAGAACGCGGTAGCGTAGTTGAACAGAGAGGGGCGCTGTTGCATGACGTGGCGCACAATGCGGTTGATGCCCTCTTCATGCACGCTGCCGAAGATGTCGCACCGGTCGGTAAATGCCATCAAGAGCCTCCTTAAGAGAATGAGCAACCTTCATCCGCTGCATCCCGACAGCACAGCGAAATGGATGGGTTACCCCCATCTTTTGGGTTGCTAGATATAAGGTTAGCGATTACCGCAACGATTCCTGCATGTTTTTATCGTGTGGAAAAAATTTGTAACAGCTCGGCAGGAGCCTTGCCCTCAAGGAATAGCAAATTTAACATACGCCCAGCGGAGGAGCCAGCAACCGCCTGGCACGCTCGGTCAGAATCTGCACATACCGTACCTGCTCTGGCGAAAGCCCAAGCTCGGCGGCAACAACCTCTGC
>BEHS01000182.1 GCA_002898895.1 bacterium HR16
CGGACTGCCCCATGCCGTCACCAGCACGTCGAACTCTCCGATTCGCTCCGCCAGATTCTCGGAGGTGCAGGGAAAGGCGTGATCCCATTCCACCACCTCCGCATGGCGACAGAGGCGGTTCCACCAGTAGGGCGTGAACGCCAGTTGCGTATGGTCGGGCCTGGGCAGGTAGAGCACCCTGAGCCGCCGTTCTGTGAGCATCGCTTCCTCCCGGAACGCAGAGTAATGTGGCTTATAACCTTTTGGACACCCCTTCATGAATCCCTTCCCCGGTTGCATGTATCTAACTCGATGGGAACACAATCAAGCCAATAGATTGAGTAACCAGAGATGCTCAAGTATTTAGCATGGTGAAGGGGATGAAGCGAGCGATACCTATTCTCGTCACGATAGGGTTGGTGACGGCGGTAGCGGTGGTCTCCGCGCTGACACCGAAAGAGCTGCCTCCCACCCCGCTGGCTCAACTGAAGGAGCAGTACGCAAAGAAACGGACACCGTCCGTAGACCATAGCAAGTTTCCGCAACTGCAACGCGCCTTCGCCCGACCACAGGACGTCACCTCAGCCTGCATCGAGTGCCACAACGGACGCCATACGGAGGTGATGCGCTCGAACCACTGGAGGTGGGAACGCGAAGAGTATGTGAAAGGGCGAGGCGTGGTGTATCTGGGTAAAAAGAACGCGGTGAACAACTTCTGCCTCGCCGCCGAGGGCAATGAGCTCGCCTGCGCCAAATGTCATGTGGGCTACGGTATGGAGTCGGTCAAGACTTTCCACTTCGACGACCCGCGCAACGTGGACTGCCTCGTTTGCCATGACGGAACCGGCACCTACGCCAAAGCGCAGAACAAGGGCGGTCTGCCCGCGCCGACGGTCAACCTGACAAAAGTCGCACAGAGCGTGGGGCGGCCGGGGCGCAGTAATTGCGGGGTGTGCCATTTCTACGGAGGCGGCGGCAACAACGTCAAACACGGAGACCTCGAAGAAGCGATGTTCGAACCCACGCGCGACGTAGACGTTCACATGGCGGTGGACGGGGCGAACATGCAATGTGTGGACTGTCACGTTACCGAGAAGCACAACATCCGCGGGCAACTGTACTCGCTCTCGTCCATGAACCGCAACCGTGTCACCTGCGAACAGTGTCACACCAGCACTCCCCATGAGGACGACCTGTTAAACGAGCACACCCTGAAGGTGGCGTGCCAGACGTGCCACATCCCGGTTTACGCCAAAGTGAACGCCACCAAGATATACTGGGACTGGTCTACCGCAGGCAAACTGCGAAACGGCAAGCCTTATGAAGAGAAAGACGCCGAGGGCAACATCCTCTACATGTCCAAAAAAGGCACCTTCCGCTGGGGCAAGAACCTGAAACCGGAGTACGTGTGGTTCAACGGCACGGCTCATCACTACCTGCCCGGCGACCGCATCGAAGACCCCACCCAGCCTGTCATCCTGAACCGCTTCGAAGGCTCCTATGCCGACCCCGACGCCAAAATCTTCCCTGTGAAGGTCATGCGCACCCGGCAGTTCTACGACCCGGTCACCCGGATGCTGTTACTGCCCAAGCTGTTTGCCCCCAGACAGGGCGAGGGGGCACTGTGGGAAGATTTCGACCTGCTTCGCGCGATAGAGGTTGGCATGAAGGAGCATGGACTGCCCTTCAGCGGAAAGATGGACTTCATCGAAACCATCATGTACTGGCCCGTCAACCACATGGTCTCGCCGAAGGAGAAGGCGTTGCAATGCAGTGAGTGCCATACACGCCACAACAGCCGCATCGCCAACCTGAGGGATTTCTACATTCCGGGGCGTGACCGCTCGCCGAAGGTGGAGGCTTTCGGCAAAGGGCTTCTGCTGCTGGCGATTCTGGGCGTGCTGGCGCACGGTGGTTTACGTGTGGTCACCTTATGGAAGCATGGCAGGGAGGGCAAACGATGAGCAAAAAGCGCGTTCGGATATATACCGGCTTCGAGCGGTTCTGGCACTGGACACAAGCGGTGCTTATCCTGTTCCTCGCTTTCACCGGCTTCGAGATACACGGCGCGTACACCTTCTTCGGCTTTCGGGAGGCGGTGCGCTACCACAGCATCGCCGCCTACCTGCTGTTGACGCTAATAGCATTCGCCATCTTCTGGCACTTCACCACCGGCGAATGGCGGCAGTATGTGCCGACGCTGGAGAACGTGCGGGCGCAGCTGGAGTACTACGTGTTCGGCATCTTCCGCAACGCGCCCCACCCCACCAGGAAAACGATGCTGAGCAAGCTCAACCCACTGCAAAAAATCACCTACTTCGGCTTGAAGGTGGTGTTGATTCCGCTGGTGGTGACATCGGGGTTGCTGTACATGTTCTACCGCTACCCTACTCGCTACGGCATCGAGGCTATCAGCGTCGGCTCACTGAAGTTCATCGCGCTGGCGCACACGCTGGGCGCGTTCCTGCTGATGGCTTTTCTGGTGGTGCATCTGTACATGACCACCACCGGCGAGACGGTGTTCTCTAACCTCCGCGCCATGATTACCGGCTACGAGGAGGTGGAGGAACCGGCAAGCACGGGCACTCTGGAGGGACAACAGGCATGAGCGAAACGAGATACATGAACCCTTATCTGGCGGGCGTGCTACTGGGATTACTGCTGCTGGTCACCATCTATATCACCGGTCGCGGACTGGGCGCCAGCGGGGCAATCAAGAGCTTTACCGTTGCGGGGGTGGAAGCGGTGGCTCCCCGGCACGCTCAGTCGGCGAAGTTCTATCGGGAGTACGCCGCGGAGCACCCTGCCGGTGGACCGCTGAAGAACTGGCTGGTGTTTGAAATCGTGGGCGTGCTTATCGGCGCGTTCCTGTCGGGGCTGGTAGCCGGACGCCTCAAGCTGGTTACCGAAAAGGGACCACGAATCGCCTCACGCACTCGCCTGATAGCGGCGTTTATCGGGGGCATCCTGTGGGGTATCGGCTCGCAGCTGGGCAGGGGATGCACCAGCGGCGCGGCTCTGAGCGGGATGGCGGTGATGGCGACCGGCGGTATCCTCACGATGCTGGGTATCTTTGCCGGGGCATACGCCTTTGCCTACTTCTTCAGAAAGCTGTGGATTTAGGAGGAACACGATGGGACCGCTGGTACCGGACCTTATCAGTCAGAACCTGAACTATATTCTCGCCCTGTTCATCGGCATCGCGTTTGGCGCGATACTGGAGCAGGCAGGGTTCTCCTCATCGCGTCGGCTGGTAGGGCTGTTCTACGGCTACGACTTCACGGTGCTGCGCGTCTTCTTCACCGCCGGCATCGTGGCGATGGTGGGCGTGATGGCACTGGAGCACTTCGGCTTGCTGGATATGAACCTGGTGTACATCAACCCCACCTTCCTCTGGTCGGCGATACTCGGCGGTGTGATAATGGGCCTGGGCTTCGTGGTTGGCGGATACTGCCCGGGCACCAGCTTCTGCGCCGCTGCTATCGGCAAACTGGACGCGCTCGCGCTCATCGGCGGCGCGCTGGTGGGCGTGCTGATATTCGCAGAGGGCTACCCTCTATTTGAAGGGGTGTATAAGGCGGCGTATCTGGGCAGTCCGCGCATCTCGCAGACACTGGGTGTTCCGCCCAACCTGTTCGCCTTTGTGATGGTGCTGTTCGCGCTGATAGCGTTCGGCGTCGCCTCCTTCGTGGAGCGAAAGGTGAACGGCAAATCGTCACAAACTCCGCGCTGGACGCCCTCTCGCGTCGGGCTGGTGGCGGCGGGCATCGTGCTGGCACTGTCCGCCTTTTCGTTTACCGACCGCAAGGCGGAATTGCTACAGCTGGTGCAGGACGAGCGACTGGTACGCTCCTACCCGGTAGAGGTGATGAGCGTGGACGAGTTCGCCTCCGCCTGATGGACGAGGAAGACGACCGGATTCAGGTGATAGACTTCCGTCCTGAAGCCGAGATCGCTCGGGAGAGGCTGCCCAAGTCTTACGCCTTCACGGTAGATAACCTGTTTGAGCAGGAGCCTTCGCGTTTGCTGCGACTAAAGGGCAAAATCAACGTTTTTGTTGCTAACGACGAGTTGACCGAGCGCAGGATGGCGGTCATTGCGCACGAGATGGGTTTCCGTCGCATTCAGATTCTGGAAGGCGGGCTGAACGCCTTTCGTGAACAGATTCTGCGGTTCCAGCCTTCCCGACCTCCGCAGAGCATGATGGAGGAGTTCACCTACCGCTTCCGCAGCAAGGCGAAGCGCGTGATACCGGAGTTGATTCGGCAGAACAAGTCCTCCGCGCCGGTCAAAAAAGAGAAGAAGCGTGCGCTGGGTGGATGTTAACTTGACTTTTTGCGAAGCGCACTGTATAATACAGATGTTAGCGCGCGCCCGTAGCTCAGTGGATAGAGCGTGAGGTTGCGGACCTCAAGGTCGGGGGTTCAAGTCCCTCCGGGCGCGCCATTTTTTTCGTCTCTACAGAGATTTCGCATGCCCCTTCCCGGCGAAGAGCGGTCTGCCAGCAGACAGAACTCCCCCAAAAGAGGTAAAATGTACTGTGGCAAAGTACTTCTGAAACCAGAGAGTGTTGTTCCGGATTTCCTTCGCGGGGGGAGGACGAAGCGATGAGCACCGAAGCAAAGTACTGGGTGGAGAAACTGAATTTACAACCCCATCCCGAGGGTGGTTACTACCGTGAGACCTATCGCTCTGAGCAGAGGTTGCTGGGCTGTTGCCTGCACGAACACGAGGGACCGCGTGCGGCAGCGACCGCTATCTACTTCCTGTTGCCGGGTGAGCAGTTCTCCGCTTTGCACCGCCTGCGCTCGGATGAGATATGGCATTTCTACACAGGAAGCCCACTCACCCTGCACATTATCGACCCACAGGGTAACCTGTCGCAAACCAAACTAGGAGCGAACGCCGACAACGGCGAAACATTTCAGGTGGTGGTAAAGGCGGGGTGCTGGTTTGGTGCAACGGTGGACGACCCCAACGGCTACACGCTGGTGGGATGCACCGTCGCGCCCGGCTTCGAATTCGAAGACTTCGAACTGGGCGACCGACAGAAGTTGCTGGAGCGCTATCCCCAGCACCGCGAGCTGATTGAGCGATTGACGAGGTAAAACCGAATGCCCAATACCCGGCTGGTTATCTTCGGCGCGACGGGCGACCTGACACGGCGGTTTCTGGTGCCTGCGCTGTATCGCCTGCATCGGGTCGGCTTACTGGACCCCAACCTGCAAATCGTCATCTATGCCCGCCGCCCCCTGACGCTGGAATCTTTTTTGAACGGCATGGAGCAAGCACTGCGCGAGGCGGGCAAGGACATGAGCGCATGGGGCGAGTTCGCACGTCGGTTCGTGGCATACGTGCAGGGTGGACTGGATGCGGAAGGGGTGCGCCAGCTGCGAGACTGGATAGAGGCAGACGCCGTGTTCTACCTCGCCCTGCCGCCCGGTTTGTTCGCCGAAGCGGCGGAATACCTCGCGGCGGCGGGATTGCACCATGAACATCACGGTACCCGCCGTCTGGTGATCGAGAAGCCCTTCGGACAGGACCTGCAGAGCGCACGCCAGCTGCAACAGCGTGTGAGCCGACACTGGCGCGAGGAACAGGTGTTCCGCATCGACCATTATCTGGGCAAGGAGACGGTACAGAACATCCTCGTCTTTCGCTTCGCCAACCTGTTGCTGGAGTCGCTGTGGAACCGAAACTATGTGGATTACGTGCAGATTACCGCCGCGGAGACCGCCGGCGTAGAAGACCGCTCCGGCTACTATGACCAGTCGGGCGCCCTGCGCGATATGGTGCAGAACCACCTGATGCAGCTGTTCACGCTCACCGCCATGGAGCCGCCACCCTGCCTGGATGCCGACGCCCTGCGCAGTGAGAAGGTGAAGGTGCTGCAGTGCGTGCGTCCTGTCCCGCAGAACGCCGTCGGCGCGTTTGCAGTGCGTGGACAGTACACACGGGGAAAGGTTGAGGGTGTAGAAGCGCCGGGCTATCTGGAGGAGCCGGGCGTGTCACCGAACTCCACAACCGAAACCTACGCCGCCCTGAAGCTGTACGTGGACAACTGGCGGTGGCAGGGCGTGCCTTTCTATTTGCGCACGGGCAAACGGCTATCGGCGGAACGCAGCGAGATAGCAGTCCAGTTCAAGTCGGCTCCTGTGCACCTCTTCCGCCAGACTCCTCTGGACCGCCTCGAACCGAACTGCTTCGTCTTCGAGATGAAGCCCGCCGAGGCGATGGAGCTGGTTGCTCAGGCGAAGGCGGTGGGGCTCGAGATGCGAGCGCGTCGTATCGTGCTGAGAGCTTGTTACCGAGAGGCTGACGAAGAGGGCTTTGAGGCATACGAGACGCTACTGCTGAGCATCCTGCAGGGCGATCGCTCCTACTTCCTCCGCTTCGACGAGGTGGAGATGGCATGGGCGGTGCTGGACCCTGTGTTGCGAGCGTGGCAAACCCAGAGCGTGCCGATGGCGTTCTACCCGGCGGGCAGTGACGGACCCCGCGAAGCGGAACGCATCCTCGATTCCCCAACACACCGATGGCGAGCACTGAGGGGCGAACACACGGACGTATAGTGCGCATAGCCGAGACCGCCGACGAGCTCGCTCGTGGCGTCGCAGATGCGCTGGTCGGCAAGGTATCGCAGGGGCTGCGGCAACAGCCCCTCTTCAGTCTCGTTCTGGCTGGTGGAAACACGCCGCGCGCGCTGTACCTCCTGCTGGCAAAGGAGTACCGGCAACGGATAGACTGGGGGCGAGTGCATCTCTTCTGGGGCGACGAGCGATATGTACCACATGACCACCCCGCCAGCAACTTTCGTATGGCATACGAAACGCTGATAGCTCCTCTGAACATTCCGCCCGAAAACATACACCCGATGCCCACCGATGCCGCCAGCCCAGACGACGCTGCGCGCCTTTACGAGCAAGAGCTCCGCAACTTCTTCGGAGAGATGCCCCGGTTTGACCTCGTTCTGCTGGGTATAGGAGCAGATGGACATACCGCATCGCTGTTTCCGGACACCTCCGCACTGGAGGAGCGAAAACGATGGGTGGCGGTTGGTGAGGCGCCGGTGGAGCCGTGTGTGCGCTTAACGCTCACCCTCCCTGTGCTGAACGCGGCGCGGACGGTGTACTTTCTGGTTACCGGTGCGGACAAGGCGGAAACGGTGCGGCGTGTGTTGATGGAGAACGCTCCCCTTCCCGCCGCACTGGTGCAGCCTGAGGATGGGGAACTGGTGTGGTGGCTGGACAAGGAGGCGGCTGGGGGTATATAATGAACACGGGACAGCACCGAAACCTGTCTGAGTCCAGGCACAAACATGGCGTACGCATCTCCCGACAATCCTGCTCTGACGGAAATAGTCCGGCGGCTGGTAGAAGCATAGGGGTTAACCTGGGGCAATGACTATCTCCATCCAACAGACTGCCTATATCCTCTCGCCGATGCGTACGCGGATGCCCTTTCGCTACGGAATCGCTACCGTGCGTGAGCTGCAACACCTGATGCTGCGCGTAAGGGCTGCCGTCGATGGACGACAGGCGGAAGGCGTGTCCGCTGACCATCTTGCTCCACGCTGGTTTATCAAGGACTCCAACCTGACGCCAGAGCAAGAGGCGCAACTGCTGTTACGAGCCGTCTCTCATGCGTGCGACCTTGCCCACGAGGTCGGCGAAGCCTCCACTCCCTTTGACCTGTGGTGGCGGGTATATCACGCACAGATGGGCTGGGCGCAGAGGGAAAGTATCGCCCCTCTGGTGGCCTCGTTTGGTGTGAGCCTGGTGGAGAGGTCGATAATCCACGCTTTCTGCAAGGCAACTGACACCACCTTCGCCGTCGCCCTG
>BEHS01000183.1 GCA_002898895.1 bacterium HR16
TTGCATACTGTTGAAGAAGCCCTGGATGTTGGGGTCACGCGAGCTCCAGTCGGTGCCGGTACAGGTCCAGTTGTTCACGCCCAGACGCAACGGATAGTCGAGATGCCCATCTTGCCACGAGTCGGGGCAGTGTCCATTCACCACGTAAATGGTTCCCGCCGGCTCCTGCAGCACCCCTTGACTGGGGTAGCGCCACCATACGATGCCCCAGTGCGCACCCGGGTTGTTATCCTTCCACGGCGTGAAGTTCCACACCTCTACCCCGTTGAGCATATAAGAGAAGTACAGGGTGTTGCCGTCAGGGCTGAGGTTGATATTCAGCGCCTTGCAGACCCAGGGCGCGTTGGCGTCGTACGCCGCCTCCAGCTGGGGCGAGAGGAAGATACGGGTGTTCTTCACGTACGGTTGCAACAGGGCGGGCCAGTACACCCACGGACCCGGCGAACAGCGGGGGTCGCCCTCATATGGCAGCCCGAAGCCCAGCAGTTTTTCGTCGTAGTCCTGCGAGTACATCATCAGCGCCAGACCCTGCTGCTTCATATTGCTGATGTCAGACGCCTGACGTGCCTTCGTGCGCGCTTGCGAAAACACGGGGAACAGAATTGCCGCCAGTATCGCGATAATCGCGATAACGACGAGCAGCTCGATAAGCGTAAAGCCTTTGTGCTTCATCTCAAGGGACCTCCTTTTTCCTTTTTGTACTTGTTGCTCGTGCTCGTTCGTATGCAGGTTCTAGCCTGCGGTCGCTGACAAGGCTCCTCTACGCTGTCCACTCTCACCCCCTTTGTGTGGACGCCCGCACCACCAGTGCAGGGCGCAGCAGCGCGCTCTGCCGTTCGATATGGGGTTCGACAATGCGCTTCTGCAAAAACTCTACCGCCAGCCGACACATCTCCTCCAGCGGCTGGCGAATGGTGGTGAGCGGTACGTCCAGATATTCGGTATCTTCTATACCGTCGCACCCGACGATCGCTACATCGTCGGGCACGTGTACTCCCAACAAGCGCAGACCATGATACGCGCCGATTGCCATCTCGTCGTTGTGGCAGAAGATGCCGTCAGGCAGACCGTACTCCAGCACGTAGCGACGCACAGCAAGACTGGACTCCGCTCGCGACTGGTCGGTGGCAACGATATATTCCGACGGCAGACCTGCCGCACCCATCACGCGGTCATACCCATCGCGACGGGGTTCGCCCACATAGCGCGACTCGGCGTTTACCAGATAGGCTATCCGCCGACAGCCCGTTTCCAGCAGATGTCGTACCGCCAATGTCGCCCCCTCGTAGAGGTCTATGCGCACGTGGTCGGTGTCGGTCAAGGCGTAAGCGCCCATGCTCACGACGGGGATCCCACGTCGCTGTAGAGGTTTCCACACTTTCTGCAGGTGGGCGGCTCCTTCGTGCGCCAGAATGCCGTCCACGCGCCCCATACCATGCCAGGCTGTGCCCGAAAGGCGGGAGACGCACCGGATAAGGGTGTCGTAACCCTGCTGATGCAGGTGCTCTTCCACCAGCTGCACCACGCGCGCGTGAAAGCTGGTGAACAGCTCGCTCATCCACAGCGCGACGATACCGGTACGCCCTGTCACGAGGGAGCGTGCTGCAAGGTTCGGATGGTAGCCCAGCTCCTCCGCAGCCTGCCACACCCGCTGGCGCGTGGCTTCGGAAATGAGGTGTGCTCCACGTCCGCTCAGCACCCGGGAGACCGTCGCAGGTGATACGCCCACATGCTCGGCAATCTGCTTAATGGTTATCGACATCGCTTCATGCTTTAATGCAAACGTTTGCATCCAGTATACCACAGAGAATTCTGAAAGTCAACCTGACGGCTTGCTATCGCGTGAAAACCAGGCTGGCGAGCTCGCGCTCCCCTTCCGTCGTTATCAGCAGGAAGCGGAGTGACCGGGTGACCCTTGTTCGCATGAACTGCCTGCGCACCGAAGCGGGTTGACGTCGAAGCCACTCTTCGGGAGACTCGTTGCGCAGGGAACGCAACAGGTCATCAGAAAAGCGCGCCATGTCCGGCTCTTCCTGCACCGTCTCCTGCATACGCACCGCAAACGCCCACCGCTCAAGGTTGTAGCCCCCCTGTAAAGCACCTGTCCACTTTATGGCGTAAAGAAGGTATCGCTGTGCCTGCGGCGAGAGCGAAGGGATGGGAATGGCTACGCCGTTCAACAAACTTTGCCTCTGCGCAGGTGAGACACTGCCGAAGGCGAGAAGAACAGCTTGCATAGATGGGCTACTGGCGAGGCTGGTCAAAGCGGTGAACTCCTTGCTCGCCCCTGAAAGATTCTGTCGCTTGCGTTCCAGCCGTTCTAACTGTTCGGGCGGCAAGGCAGCGATTTCGATCAGGTCGTCCACGTCGGGAACGCCCTGCTGTCCATGCCTGAGAAACCACCTGCGGATACTGGCTTCTGGTATCTCGTGTTGTCGGCACAGGGCGCGCAGCTGCTGGGTGACTACCACCCATCCTTCCGAGTCGCGCAGCAGATAACGGTTCTGACGCAGGTTGCTCTGCACCGTGCGCCAGTCCAGCGCGGTAGCCAGTATCTTGACTGAGCCGAACACCGCTTCGCCTGATTCAAGGTCGCGCGACGGGGCGCGGATACGAACGCCTTCGCCCATACCTATGACAGGAAACGTTTCCGTGCGAGCCTCCCCGACATCACATTCCTCGCGAGGCAGATAGGGATACCACTCTGCCACCAGGTCTACCCCGTTTTCACGCGCGTACAGAGCAAGTACATTGCCTGTGACATCCATCGCCGCCGAAGGCTCCAGCGGTACAGGTCGAGGGGACTTCGCGGAAAGCCTCTTCACCAGCCCCTCATCGTACTCCGGTAGAGACTCTCCGCCGGCGGGCAGGTCTTGCAGTGCAGTGGCACTATCCCAGAGAGACACCGTTGCTGCCTTTCCCCCTGAGCTGACTATCTCGTTCCCGGCAAGCACCGCCGTGCAATAGTACAACCTGCCGGATATGGGATGCAGAGCGAAACAGATCATCGCTCTATCCGCCGCGCGATAGCGCTGTATCTGCTCACGGCGAAACTGTTCCGCCCTTTCATCGAGAAACATCTTCTGCTGTCGTTCGATAGCCGCCTCGCCCTCGCGACGGAATACATCCAGAACCTCTGGTGGCAGCGGCGCATCGGCGCGGCTGGTGTCCAGCACAAACACCTCTCCCCCTTCCAGCGCTGCCCAGTGCTGGGGGGTAAACCGAGACAGCGTGCAGGCAACCGTCCACGTCGCCCATGATTCGGTGAGATGTGACTGAATCGCTGTCCGGATGACGCGCAGGGGTTCCTCCCGGCTTCGGAGCTTCCGCCCTTCGCGATACATCTGCTGTGCCGCAGTATTGACCTCTTCGCGAATAGCGCTGAGGTCGGTGATTTGCCTCTGCGACCACTCTCTCACTGCTTCCCGCAGCAGGCGCAGAACCGTTTGCCGAAGGCTTTTGACCTCTGCCTGCTGTTGCGAAGCCGTTTGTGCAGGTTGGTAAAGCGTGTATTCCGTCCGCTTATCCTTCCTCTCCACCTTGCGCCACGTGTACCCGAACGCTTCCGCCAACTTGTTCAGTGTTTCGTGCAGAGGTTTGTCGTGCGCCACCAGTATTGCCCGATGCTGTGCCACCGAACGCTCCGCGTGCAGCGAGACGCCAGTCTGCCGGGAAATCGTTTGCAAGAGATCGCCTAGCGGAGTTGGAGGGAAGAAAAAGGTATGCGTCTTCGCCAGGCGTTCATCAGCTTTGTGATCTATCGACTCATCGGCGGCTATTCCACCGAGGAGCGCAAGTATCAGCCAAACCACGCAGAGAAATATGAGAGGCAATCTCCCAGGCATCCGATTCGTTCCCCTCCACATCGGAGCTGTTTGGCGTCACTTCGTGCCCGCAGAAGACTCCTTCCCCTTCTCCTTTTCCGTCGGGGCGGGGGTGAGCACCTCCACCTTACCTCTGGTCACATCTATCTCGTTGCGGTAGGTAGCGTAGGCGACGCGCTTCTCCACCGTGAACTTGCCCGTTACCCGCACCTTGTCGCCTTCCTTCACCGTCGCCTTGCCGTAGCTGAAGATATTAACCGTCTGCTTGCCCTCGCCTATCTTGAAGGTGTAGTAAGGGTTCCCCTTCTTGCTCACCTTCTCTTTGAGGTCACGCACGATGCCTACCAGCACCACTTGCTTGCCGTCGTACTTCTTGCCTTCGTTCAGCAACGCCTGCACGGTGACCTGCTCCTGGGCGTTTGCCGAGACGAACAACACAAACAGCAGGGCAATAGAGGCTATCGCTTTGGCAGTTCGCATGAAAGTCCCTCCTTTATTTTCCTCCTGGAATGTGGTCTATCACTTGATTGACCTGTGTCCGGCGCTTTCTGAGTTCGAAGGCGTCGAACAGCTTTCCTGCGGCGGTATATGACTCAAAGCGCAACCTGTCGCCGTTTACATGCACGATATGGTAGCACTGCGTATCCTGTGCCCAGCGGCGCATCCAGGGTTGCTGGTTGAGCCGATACATCTTCGGTCCCGTCACAGAATTGACGTATACGGTTCCACTTGGCTGGGGCACGCTGCGTGCGTAGGTATGGTCGTGTCCACTGAGCACGAGGTCCACGCGATACCTGTCGAAGATGGGTTTCCACAATGCGCGCAGTTGCGGGTTGTCACGTCCCTGCGCCGATGAAAAGATGGGAAAGTGGAACGTAACGATTGTCCAGCGGTTGGGATTGTTTTCCAGTACATGCTCCAGCCATCGCGCCTGCCACTGCTCGTGCTCCATGGTGTTCAAGGAGATGATGCGTACCCCCTGGAAGTCCACGTAGTAGTTTGTCTCCTTCAGGGGAGGGATACCGTTTTCGGGCAAAGTGAACTGCGCTCTCCAGTGTGGGGTAAGGGTACGATTGCCCTCCGCGTCGCGCGGGTAGTCATGATTGCCCGGCGTAAGGATACTGGGAACAGACGCCCCCATCCAGCCCATCATCGCGAACCATTCCGCCCATTCGGCATCGCTTTCTCCGTGGTTCACCAAGTCGCCAGCGTGTACCACAAAGCGAATGTCCGGATGGCTCAGAAAAGCCTGTCGCACCACGCGCAGGCAAGCGTTACGAATATCGTTCTGCACATCGCCTAAGAAGAGGAAGGTAAAAGGCTGTGGACGATCGCTGGCGGTGCGAAAGTGGAACCACTCACTCCAGTGTGTGCCATCGCCCACGCGGTAGGCGTACAGCGTGTTCGGCTTCAAATGCCGAAAGGTGACCGAATGGTAGTGCGCTATACCCTGGTCGGTCTGTAGACGAGTAGTCAGTGCTTCCACCGTCTGAGCATTCTGAGCAAAGTCGGGGTTCCCCCCAGCAGGAACAATCTGCGCGAACGCTCTGGTAACGCTGGTGTCCGTACGCCACGTAACCGATTGGGTAGTCGCCGGGTCACCCGACCAGGTGAGGATGACGCGGTCAGGATAAAGCGAAGGCTGTATCCAGGGCAAAGGCGACGGCTGGGGCGAGGACTGCCCTTGCACGCCGGAACGCACGCTCAGCCCCAGAGCCAGCGACGCCAGTAATATCACTGCCACCATACCTGCGCGACGCAGCGCGAAACGATGGTACATTTCTCTCCCCCTTTTCTGTAATAGTTTATGGCTTCCTGAAGAGTGTGGCCGGCACCGGCTGGTTCACCTTCTGCTCCACAAACTCGTGGGTGAACTCCATCTGGTCGGGAACGGTGTTGGGACCGGCACCCTGCGGCGCAGGCATTATGCCTCTCAACGCTTTCATATCATGCTTCTGGTGCATCCGCCGCAAGAGGAACTGGCCGGTGTCAATCCACACCGTCGTCTGCGCAACCGGCGATTCGATGCGTATCTTGTAGCACTCCACGCCCTGCACACGCTCGCGCCCCAGCAAACGCGGCGTGCCCGTGAAGGGGTACCCCCACGCTTGTCTCATTAGCAGAGCGGGCAACGTGGTGGGAGCCTGCAGTCCAACGCCGGTTACCGTAGCGATATGCATGGAAACATCTGTGGATTCCTCAACCTGCGGGCGGAAAGAGGTTTTGAGCCAGCTCCTCTTGCCATCGCTGACCACCAGATAGGTGTTGTTGAATCCGCCCATCGAGGTCGCACCATCCACACGCAGCTTACCCGGGCGCACGAAGGCGATACGCGCCTCCGCCCTCATCTGCGCCTTCGGCTGACCCGGCATGGCAATGGTGCTGCTGACCAGAGCACGTCCGGTAAAGGAACGCACGCTACTATAGGTTTGCACACAACGCTGGATAATCTCGTTAGCAGTTAGCGGCTTTGGCGGCATCTTTCCCCCTCCTCTCCCCACAAATGGTGGTACCCTATTCTAACCGCTTCGCCTGTGTCCGTCAACAGGCTTGACAGCCGTATTATCCATAGGGCACACTATGGGTAGTACAGGCAAAAGGTGAAATACTTCGGTGCGAGACAATCCGGTTGTTAGCATCATTATTCCGGCTTATAACGAAGCCGACTCCATCGTGCAGGCGATTGAGCGTGTGCGCGCGGTGCCCCTGCAGAAGGAGATTATCGTGGTGGACGACGGTTCCACCGACGAAACCCCCGCCTTGCTGGCGCAACAGTCCGACGTGGTGGTGCTTCGACATGAGCACAATATGGGCAAGGGGATGGCGATACGCACGGCGATCGCACACGCCACCGGCGACATTATCATTATTCAGGATGCCGACCTGGAATACGACCCGATGGACATCCCTCGCGTGATTGCCCCCATCGCGGAAGGAAAGGCGCAGGTGGTGTACGGTTCGCGCTTCCTCACCACCAAACGCCCGAAGGGAATGCGCCTGCCCAACTGGTTGATTAACCGCCTGCTGGCAGGGATGGTACGCTGGCTCTACTGGCATCCGCTGACCGATGAAGCCACCTGCTACAAAGCCTTCCGCGCCGACCTGCTCAAAAGCGTGCCACTCACCTGCCAGCGGTTCGAGTTTTGCCCCGAAGTGACCGCTAAAGTCATCCGCCGAGGGGTGAAGATTCTGGAAGTGCCCATCTCCTACGAAGCGCGCACCACCCTGCAGGGCAAGAAAATCCGCTGGTGGGACGGCATCGAGGCGATATGGACGTTGCTCAAATGGCGATGGAAGCGGTTTTGAGCGGGCTCTTTACCACACCTTAACAATCGCCTGCAGGTAATTCACCGCAAGAGGCGAACCGCTTATAGTGAGCGAGAAACCGGTAGCACCACACGAGGAGGTCCGCACATGCGTCTGATACTCTTTCTGGCGTCCATACTGGGCACGATTGCCGTTGCCATCGCCGCTCCCACGCGGGTGGACAGGTTCATGCTGCAGGCGCCTGCCGGTGAGCGGTCAGCCCAGATCAACCCGGAAGGCACAACGGTACTGCCTAACGGACGCCTGCTTACCCCACGTGGCAGACAGATTCGGGTCGCCCCGCACCCCTACGGCATGACGCTGAGCGCGGACGGCAAGGTGCTGGTGACGGTGAACGGGGGGACAGCCCCATTCTCGCTGACGGTTATCCGCAACCCCGATAGCGACAGCCCGCAGGTAACGCAGATACCATCCTCTGTGAACACGGAAAAGGAGGTGTTACCTGCCACATTCATCGGCGCGGCGGTGGATACCGTGCGCGACTGCCTGTACGCCTCCGGCGGAAACGATGGGAGCATCATTGTTTTTCGCCTCAGCACCGGCGAGCGGCTGGCTCGCGCAGACCTGAGCACCGAAGAGTACCCCGACGCCTTCACCACCGACATCGCCCTGTCGCCCGATGGACGCTGGCTGTATGTGCTGGACCTCGCCAACTATCGTCT
>BEHS01000184.1 GCA_002898895.1 bacterium HR16
TGGACGAAGCAAGCAGGCTACCGTCGGGCGAGAAGTCTACCGCGGTGATGCCGCTGGTATGCCCGGTCATGGTGCGTAACAGCACACCATCCGATACACGCCAGATGCGGATACCGCCGTTCTGCCCACCAGATGCCACCAGGCTTCCATCCGGCGAGAAGGCGATACACCGTATCCACTCCGGGCTGCTGATGGTCTTGACGGGCGTGTTGTTCGGTATCTGCCAGAACTTGATCAGACCGTCGGTGCCGCCGGTAGCGACGAGACTGCCGTCTGGCAGGTAACGCACCGCGTACATGTAGGCGCTGTGCCCTAAAAAGCTGGCAAGTAGTGTGCCGTCCGTGACGCTCCAGAACTGCACCGTTCGCTCGAACAGCACGTCGGTGAGAGTGCTACCGTCGGGGGAGATGGCTAATCCGCGCACCGCCGTGCCGGTGGTAAAATTGCGCACCGGCGTGCCATCGGAAGCCTGCCACACCCTCGCACTGCCCTCCTCACCGCCTGACGCCAGCAAACTACCGTCCGCCGAAAAACTGAGCGCATTGACCCACGTGGTGTGCAGTTTGGTCATCCACACGATGTCCGGCGGTCCCTGCGCATGGGAAGATACTGCCAGCGTACACCACAGCGCGCCCAGCACGAGCGACGCAACGAACCGAGAGACACGATGCCAACACATGGCGTTCACTCCTTTCTCGTGTAAAAGTAGGCTGAGGAACCGTGCCTATTGTAAGCGTTTACAAGCAACTTGTCAAGCAATTTGAGCGACGCCAGAGATAAATTTGTCAAAGTTGTAAACAGGAAGGAAGTTCCTACTCGTCGCAGGAAAGAACCTGTTGCATCACAAAGTTAACGCTTGACTAACTATAAAGATGTGAGGTGAACGACATGGGCGCAATAAAGACGGTATGGTTAGCGTTGTGTCTGCTTACCGCAGTATGCCTGGCGGATTCGCTGCAAGAGGGGTTTCGCAACCCGCCCAACTCCGCCAAACCGCATACCTGGTGGCACTGGGTGAACGATAATATCAGCAAAGAGGGTATCACCGCCGACCTGGAAGCGATGAAGCGCGTAGGCGTCGGCGGAGCACAGATATTCAATGTGGACGTAGGCGTGCCCTCCGGTGGTGTGACCTTTATGAGCGACCGCTGGCGCGAGATGATTGTACATGCGGTGAAAGAGGCGAACCGACTGGGCATCGAACTGTGCATCCACAACTGCGCAGGCTGGTCCAGCAGCGGCGGCCCTTGGGTGAAGCCCGAACACGCCATGCTCATTGTGGTGACAAGGGCGGTGCAGGTGCGGGGCCCGTCTCGCTTCGCGGATACGCTGCCCCAACCGGAAAAGCGAGCGGGATTCTATCGCGACATCGCGGTGCTCGCCTTCCCTACCCCTCAGGGCAATTTGCGCATCCAGAACCTGCGCGGCAAGGCGGCATACGAGCGACAGGACGGCATTCAGCCTGTCGCTGAAACCGGTGCACCTGCGGAAAGCGTCGTTTCTCCAGAGGGCGTGTTGAACCTGACCGCGCTGATGCAGGCAGATGGGCGACTGGAATGGGATGTGCCAGAAGGCAACTGGACGATTTTGCGCATCGGCTACACCCCTACCGGTAAGGATAACCATCCAGCCACCCCCGAAGGACGAGGCTTAGAAGTAGACAAGCTGAGCAAAGAGGCACTGGACGCCTTCTGGAACGACGGCATGATGGCGACCGTGCTGCGCGACATCGGCGCGCTGGCGGGTAAAACGCTGAACAACGCACTGGTGGACAGCTACGAGGTAGGTAGCCAGAACTGGACACCACGTTTCCGCGAGGAGTTCCAACGACGACGTGGCTACGACCTGCTGCCCTTCCTGCCGGTGTTCGCAGGGTACGTGGTGGGTTCGCCCGAAATCTCCGAGCGGTTCCTGTGGGATGTACGCCAGACCGTCTCAGAGCTGTTTGTAGAGAACTACTACGGACACTTCGCCAGCCTCTGCCGGAAGCACGGACTGCTTTTCTCCACCGAACCGTACGGCAACGGCACGTTCGACGACCTCGCCGCGGGGGGACGCGCCAACATCCCGATGGGCGAGTTCTGGATAGGCGGCGGAGCGCATGAGACCGCCAAACTGGCGGCATCCTCTGCACACATCTACGGCAGAACTATCGTCGGGGCGGAGTCCTTTACCGCCGCCCCGGAAATGGGCAGGTGGCAGAATGACCCCTACTCGATGAAGGCGCTCGGCGACCACATCTTCTGTCTCGGCGTCAACCGCTTTATCTTCCATCGCTACGCGCACCAGCCCTGGCTGAACGTCAAGCCGGGTATGACGATGGGACCCTGGGGCTTCCACTTTGAACGCACCAATACCTGGTGGGAACAGGGCAGAGCGTGGCTGAAGTATCTCGCCCGATGCCAGTATCTACTCCAGCAGGGGCGATTCGTGGCGGATGTCGCGTTCTACGTAGGCGAGCATCAGCCGATTTCCGCACCGTTCCGCCCCGACCTGCGCGCGAAAGGCTACGACTACGACAGCCTGAACAAAGAGGTGTTATTGCAGGCGACCGCGCGCAACGGACGAATCGTTCTGCCCAGCGGGATGACCTATCGCGTGCTGGTGTTGCCGGAAAGCCGTTTCATGACGCCACGTGTGCTGCGTAAGGTGGCGGAGCTGGTGCGGGCGGGCGCAGTGGTTATCGGTCCGAAACCCGAAAAGTCGCCCAGCCTGAGCGGATACCCGCGGTGCGACGAGGAGGTTCGTCGGCTGGCGGACGAGGTATGGGGCAACTGCGACGGCGTAAACGTGAAGGAGCACGCTTACGGCAAGGGCAAAATCGTGTGGGGCAAGAGCGTGGAGCAGGTACTTGCCGAGATGAAAGTGTTGCCCGATTTCGAAGGCTCACCGGGCAGTCGGCTGGAGTATATCCATCGGGTAGTGGGCGATACCGACATCTATTTCGTATCCAATCAACGTCAGCGTACGGAAGAGGTAGAAGTCACGTTCCGGGTGAGCGGTAAGGTACCTCAGCTCTGGCATCCCGATACCGGCGTAGTAGAGTCTGCACCCGTGTACCGAGTGCAAGGCGGGCGTACGGTAGTACCGCTACGGCTGGACCCGGCGGGTTCGGTGTTTGTGGTGTTCCGTAAGTCGACGCAGCCGGTTTCACATTTCACATCGGTGCGTGCACCGGGCGTCGTCAAGCACAAGCCAGGCCGGCTGGTCATCCGCAAGGCAGTTTACGAGGCGATAGACGGTGCTGGCGGTGCGGATGTGACCGCACGTTTGCAACAGATGGTGCGCAACGGCACGCTGTTCGTCAACGTAAACAACGCGACTATGGGCGGTGACCCCACTCCTCTGCACTACAAGCGACTGCGCGTGGAGTACACGCTGGACGGCAAAGAGTACACCACCGTGGTCAACGAGAACGCCGATTTAGAGATTCCCGAAAGGGAAGGAGCGGGCGTTCTGCCTGCGTACGAGCTGCGCACGGTTTCAAAGAACAAGGTGGAGCTGCTGGCATGGCGAGCCGGCACATACGAACTGCAGGCTTCTCATGGGAAGATACTGCGTGTCAAGGCAAATAGCCCCGTGCAAACGCTCAAGGTGCAGGGTAAGTGGACGGTGCGCTTCCCCAAAGGCTGGGGCGCGCCGGAGCAGGTGGTATTAGACCGCCTCATCTCGTGGACGGAACATCCCGACCCCGGCGTGCGCTATTTCTCCGGCACTGCCCGCTATGAGAAGATAATTCAGATACCGCCTTCCCTGATTACGCCTGACCGCAGGCTGTACCTTTCACTGGGCGAGGTGAAGAACCTGTGCGAGGTATGGCTGAACGGCAAGTATCTGGGCATCCTGTGGAAACCGCCGTTCAGGGTGGACATCACCGGCGCAGTGCGGCCGGGACTGAACAAACTGGAGGTACATGTTACCAACCTGTGGGTCAACCGCCTCATCGGCGACGAGCAGTATCCCGATGACTGTGAGTGGCAGGGAAGCCAGCTCAAGGCCTTCCCGCAGTGGTTTGTGGAGGGCAAGCCGCGCCCTGTGCCTCAGCGATTGACCTTCACCACCTGGAAACACTGGACGAAAGACGCCCCCTTGCGTCCATCCGGTTTGCTGGGAGAGGTGGAGGTCTATGCGGTTCGGAAGGTGCAGGTTCCACTGCAGTAAGGTATAATTGGAGCGGTGGCAGATGATGGAGATACATACGGTTGACGACCTGATACAGATTCTGCGTGAGCATCCGAAGTGGCGAGACCGCCTGCGGGACGTACTCTTCACGGAAGAGGAGAAGCAGGTACCTGAGCGCCTGCGTCGGGTGGAGGAAGCCCTCGAACGCCTGACCCAGAGCCACGAGCAGGCAATTTCTCGTTTAGACCGACTGGAGGCAAGCGTCGAGAAGTTATGGGAGAGCCACCAGAGGTTATGGGAGAGCCACCAGCAGGCGTTGGCGCGCCTGGACCGTTTAGAAGAGAGCCACCAGCAGCTTCTTCAAGAAGTGCGCGAACTCCGGGCAGCGATCGAGCGTTTGACCAGCTGGCTGGAGAAGCTCGATACGGAGGTGGGCAAGTGGCGCGGCTATACACTGGAGTTGCGCTTCCACCAGCGAGCGAGCGCTATCCTGGGCTACTACGTCAAGCGTCCTCGCGTTGTGGACCTTGGTCTCTTTGTGGAGGACCTGATAGACTCCGGCGTGTCGCTGGAAGACAAGGAGAGGAAAGAGGTTCTGCTGATAGATGAGCTGGTCTCGGCAAAGCACCCGCACACCGGAGAGCCTATCCACATCGCCGTAGAGGTTTCGTGGATGATATTCCCTGAGGACGTAGAGCGCATCAGCAGACGAGCAGCCATCTTAACGGAGCACGGAGTGAAAACCTTCCCGGTAGTAGCAGGAGAAGGGATTACCCCGGATGCCAAAGACCTTGCCCAGCGCGAGAAGGTGCTGGTCATCCTTGACGGTGCTGTGGATATGTCTAGCTATTCGTGGGTGAGCTGATGGGAGATAACGCAAGCTCCGACACCATCCTGATAGAGGGCATCACCTTTCACGCCTACCACGGAGCGTCTGACGAGGAGCAGGCGGTCGGCCATCGCTACAGTGTGGATGTGGTGCTGGAGTACGACATCCGCGCCGCCGCCCAGAGCGATGACCTGTCGCAGACCATCAACTACTCGGCAGTGGCGAAGCGCGTGCTGGCTGTCGGCACGGAGAACCGTTTTCGCCTTATCGAGACCTTGGCGGAGCATATCGCGGCGGACATCCTGCAGAGCTTTCCTGTATCGGCAGTGGAGGTCACCGTACGCAAGCTGTTGCCGCCGATGAAAGTGCCGGCTCAAGCAGCGGGGGTCAGGATTCGAAGGGAAAGACAGAAGGGATAGTAGTACTCTGTCAAGAGTGATTCTCACGATTGTGTCGAGGCGGTCTCGCCCTGCTGTCATTCTGAGCGAAGCGAAGAATCTCATTTTATCGGCACTCTGAGATGATTTGCTGACGATTAAAGTGACAAAATAGGACGGAACGTCTTCTGGCTCAGAATACTCGTATACGTTGAAGAGAGGTGAAGCAGTAATGCTCTGCTAAGTTGTGATTTTGGAATTGTGTTGGGGCGACTTGGCCTCACTATCACCCTGAGCGAACGGTTCGTCTGTTTCCTCGTTATCCCCCTCGTCAAAAGGCTCCTCGCCGCGCAGGGCTAAGCGCACCAGGTACCAGCTGAACAGTCCACAGGCAGTGCCCAATCCGGCTTTCGTCAGACTCCCTAAGGCAAGTATCAACCCCCTTGCATCCAAGCGGAATCGAAGTAACGTCCACAAGATACCACCCCAGATTAGAGCAGTAGTCATGATACCTCCTATCCCTGCTATCAAGACGATCACGCGAAGTGCACCTTTGACCACAGGTGCGTGAACACGGCGGAATCGAAGGTAGTCCACAGCTGTCAGGATTCCTATTGGCAACACCAAAACAGTCCACACGATGATCAGCACGGCGGATATGGTATCGTGGTTCAACCAGAATGCCAGTGCTGGAATGAGAACCAGTGCCACCAGCAATAGGCTGATTCGCATCAGCGTAGCCCCCTCCAGAAGAGTTCAACCCTACCAGCTGCTATGGTTAGTTCGTTAAACGTCCATCCTGATATTCCCTTGGAAGGGCAAACCTCCTGCGAAGTCATAAACAGCCTCACTTTGCCTCCCCGCAGGCGGGGAGGTGTGATTGTCCCCCTGCCTGCGGGGGGACTACAGAGGAGCTAACGGCTCGGCAGGAGCCTCGCCCTCCCCAAGAAAGATGTTTAACACTTATTGTGCTTGTCCGTTCCCACCATTGCAGATACGCCCTCGGCAGGATAAGCGTGAGTGTCAGCACAACGAATGTTTTCATATGGGGTAGCGCCACACTGTAGCGCACGAAGCGGATTGCCATTAACGCGAGAGAATCAGTGTCGTCACTGCCCATATTAGCGTCAATAACTCGGGGATAACCTCACGATAGTGAGGGTGGCTGATAAGAGTACCAGTGTACCAAACAGAAGGTGCATCGCTTTCACAGTGACATAAACCCTGTAAGCGATAGCAAAGTCTGGACGGCCTTGTGTACCGTTCTGTGTCCGGATATCCCGTCTCCTCTTGCGGTGTGCGGTATAATGTATACGCTATGGAACGTGCGGTGATCGAGAAAGATGGCAAGGTATTGTTGCCCGAATCAGTGCGTGAGCGGTATCATCTGTTACCTGACACACCCGTACACCTGATAGAAACCTCGACGGGGATACTGTTGATACCTCTTACAGACGAACCTCCAAGCCAAGCCTTGCAAGATGAACTGGAGTGGTGGCAGGCAGCAGGGCTACAAGGCTGGCAAACGTCCTCGCAAGGGGAATAGATTGCATCTCCGACAGGTTGGTTCTCGCGCTTGCAACATCCCTCCCTCTCATGTTACAATAAACCTGCACTTCTCGGGGGAGGGCTTTCCATGATTATCGGCTTAGGCGCAGACCATGCTGGCTACCATCTGAAAAACATTGTGCGCTCGTACCTGCAACAGCAAGGCATCACCGTACGCGACTTCGGCACTCATACCGACGCCCCATGTGATTACCCCGACTTCGCCCTCATGGTGGCTAACGCGGTTGCACAGGGAGAATGCGACTTGGGTATACTCATCTGCGGTACCGGCGTGGGCATGAGCATCAGTGCGAACAAGGTGAAAGGCATTCGTGCTGCACATGCGCAGGACCCCGTTACCGCCCGGCTGTCGCGTCAGCACAACGATGCGAACGTACTGTGCATGGGCGGACGCATTATCGGCGCGGAACTGGCGATGGAGATTGTAAGCGCATTTCTCAACGCCTCGTTTACCGACGAAGAGCGACATGTACGCCGTGTGCATAAGGTGCAGATGTTAGAGAAACGCTATACCGAAGGAGAAACAGAACGTGAGCCTGCTGGATAACCGCCTTTATATGCAGTACCATCGAACCGCTCCGCTATCGGAAGTAGACCCTGAAGTATTTGCTGCTATCGAGAACGAGAAGAAGCGTCAACACAACCACCTCGAGCTCATCGCCTCTGAAAACATCGCCAGCAAAGCGGTGCTCGAAGCGATGGGTTCGGTGATGACCGACAAGTACGCCGAAGGCTATCCCGCCAAACGCTACTACGGCGGCTGCGAGAACATGGATGTGGTGGAAAGCCTCGCCATCGAGCGGGCGAAGCAGCTGTTCAATGCAGAACACGCCAACGTGCAGCCTCACTCGGGCGCACAGGCGAACCAGGCGGTGTACAGTGTGGTGCTTCAGCCGGG
>BEHS01000185.1 GCA_002898895.1 bacterium HR16
GTGTCTACGGCAACACCAACTATAACTACAAAGGCATCACCGACCCTACCGGCACGAATGGGAATATCTCCGTGGACCCCCTGCTCACAGGGCACAACGGTCACCTGTTACCCGACTCGCCATGTATTAACGCGGGCGATAACGGTGCTTCGAGCGGTGACTGGCTGGATATCGACGGCGAATCTCGTATCGTGGGAGAACGGGTGGACATCGGCGCAGACGAGTTCGTTCCACCGACGGTGAACGGTATGGTTGTCTTCGGCGACTACAACGGGGTACTGCCTCCCGCTCTGGACATAGAAGTGCGGTTGGGCGCGACTTCAGAGTTTCGGAACCTCTGGTTAGGCATAGATGGCTCCTTTACCCTGCCTTCTGCGCCAGCTGGAGTATTCGCCCTTTCCGCAAAATCCTCACACTGGCTGAGGCGGACGGTGGAGGTAGATACCTCGGCGGGAAGTGTATCGGGGATAGAAGTGTCGCTGACGAACGGCGATATCGATGGTGATAACGAAGTGACGCTGTTCGACTTCGGGCAGCTGGTACAGGCGTTTGGTTCCCTACCGGGTGACGAGAACTGGAACCCCGACGCGGACCTGGACGGCGACGGCGAGGTGACGCTGTTCGACTTCGGCATCCTGGTACGCTATTTCGGGGAGATAGGAGATGAATAGGTTCCGGAGGATTCACAATGAGAGAATACATCGTTATTTATGAATGGACAGGCAAGAACTACTCTGCTTATGTACCAGACCTTCCGGGCTGTGTTGCGGCAGCAGATACTCTGGATGAGACAGAGGAATTGATCCGGGAGGCTATCGAGCTATACATTGAGGAACTCAAAGGCTCAGGGCAACCTATTCCCGAAGCGCGGACGATGGCGAAGCCTGTCGCTATTCCCGCATAGTATAAATGGGGAAGGTCCTGCTCCGTGGAGCACTGCATCAATTCATCTCATCCGTGTGTACTCGTGTTCCTCTTGCGGATGTGTCCTCTTGCTCGGTGCTGGGTGTGCTCTCAGTAGCGGGCGGAGTTAACATACGTGTCGCCTCCTCCAGCATCTGGCGATACAGCCTCTCCCGCTGTTTGCGGCTGAGGTGCTCGCCCGTTGTCCAGAACCAGTACGCGCTCTTTCCCACCACATACGTGCCCGCGTAGGCGATGGCGCCCTTCACCAGCACCCCTACCCCGCCCGGCACGATGCCCACAAACTCCCTCGCCAGCGACCGCCAGCCCATTGCTCCCGCTACCACCGGCACAATCTCTTTTAACCGGTCGCGCGTGTGGTAGGACAGCCCCAGAGCAGCGGCGATTTTGAGCAGTAGCAGAATCTGGTTCTTGGTGAGCAACACAATGTCCGCAACCGCTGCAGGTGGCAGAAACACGCTGGCAACGGGGATCACTCCGGGTATCGCCGAAAGCATGGCAATCTGCCCGTTCACCCGTGACGCTTCCCGAGTAAGGTACTCTATCGCCGGTTCGCGGAAAATGGGGAAACGCCTTGCCAGCGCGACAGCCAGTCCGGGCAGGTCGTTCACGATGCGCTTCGCCACGGTGGAACCGTGTTCCGGCAGCAGCCAGGTGTAATGTTCCCCAAGCAGGGGTTCGTCCGCCCCACCGCAATCGATGAGGATGTCCGCCGGCTCCGAAGGCACTGTAGTGGAGCATACCAGGAACGCGCGTGACTTCTCACGTTCAGACAGAGGCAAACCTTCCAGCAGCTGCTCCGCTACATCATGCGTGCGCAAGGCGCTGCCCACCAGAGCAATGCGGAACCGCTTGTCGGCGAGTTCACGCACCTCGTCGGTGGACAACTCCTTACTGATTTGCAGAATCTCCTGAATGTTTCGAGCCAGCCTTCTCATCCTCCTCACGTGCGTCACCCCAATCCACATACGGTCGCAGGTGGTACTTCAGCTCGCTCACCGATTGTTCGGTGAATTGCATGGCAGCTTCACGCAACCTCTCCGGCAACGCAGGGAGTTCCGGGTCGCGCAGGGTCTGCACCTCATCGTATAGCGCGAACTGCGGTGGTATCTGATCGGGTACTGACACGCCCTTTAGCGTTGCCAGCGCCAGTGTCCACATCCGCGCTACCGCCGTCAACGAGTAGCCTCCACCACCGGTTGCCACAATGGGAATCCCCTGCTCCGCCACCCATTGCACCGCACGCAACCACCCCTGCGTGGTCAACGAGACGTGCGCCAGCGGGTCTGTATAGTGCGGGTCCGCGCCCATCTGCAGTACTACCACCTCCGGCTGAAACCGGCGAAACAGCGCAGGAACCACCTGCCGGAACGCCCACCACCAGATTTCGTCGTCCGTATAACGTCCCAGCGCGATGTTGGCAGAGGTACCGCGCCCCTCCCCTTCCCCAATCTCATCGGGGTGTCCTGTTCCGGGAAAGAGAAACCGTCCCGATTCGTGTATCGATATCGTCAGCACCTGCGGGTCACGATAATACAGCCATTGCACGCCGTCGCCGTGATGCACGTCTATATCCAGATAGACAATCCGACGGTATTTTTGTTTCAGCACATGGATGGCAACCGCAGGGTCGTTAAAAATGCAGAAACCTGCTGCCTCTTCGTATCGGGCGTGGTGCAGACCGCCTGCCAGGTTCACCGCCACCCTCGCTCCGTCCATTACCGCCTGCGCTGCCGCCGCCGATGCTCCTACCACCGCCAGCGAAGCTTCAAACATGCCGCGAAACGGAGGATTGTCTCCGCTGGCAAAGCCGAAGGCATGGTAGCCGGGTACGTGCTTGCCCTCACTTAACGCCTGCACTACCTGCACATAGCGCGGCGAGTGTACTTCGGCGACCAAATCGGGAGAGGCTGGCGTGGCTTCCACGATGTCTTCATCCCGCAGCACACCCAGCATCCGTGCCAGCTCTTGCGAGAGCGTCACCCGTTCCGGGCGCAGAGGATGATACGCAGAGAAGCTGTATTGCTCTACGCCGGGGCACACGACATAAACGAAGTCCTTCATCGGTAGAACCTGCGCGAGAAACGGTTATCCATACCTTTCCTTTTTCCACACGGTAGACAAAACTCCTTTACACGTACACATAGAACTCCGCTTCCCACCCCTTCGGCGTCTGCTCCAGGCGCAGTCCGTGATAGGTAACCGCTTTCACAGGCGCGCCGTCCAGCATGGAGTTATCCTGTACGGTCACACCTCGCGCTTCGCCTTCCACAGTAGTCTCTGTGACCCGATGCACAGTAAAATCGATAAAAACCACTTTCTGCACATCGGTCAGGTATATCAGCTCGCGCAGCCATTTCACCAGCAGGTCAGAACGGTCCAGGGGGTCCGGCACTTCCACCTGAACTGGCAGTATAACATCTGCCTGCTTGCCCGCAGGGTCCACCACCAGCCGATACATCCCCCGTGAAGCGTTCTCAAACAGCTCTTCCAGCGTTCTGCCCCATGCCCGCACGCCCTTGTCGGCGGTGTGTTCCAGAATCTCATAGCCTGTGTGTTCGCTCATCGCCAACTCCTCCCAATCATATAGCATACCAGAAACGTGAGCGGACCGTCGCGAGGTATTCCATAGAGGAGTATTGCAAAAGTTATGCCTTCGTCTTATAATGATAACGCTCACAGCACACAAGATACTAAGGAGGATAGAGAAAACGACCCGTAGTGCCTCGCGCACTGGGTTCCTGCATGTTATGCCGGGCGACAGCGAAGCATCTCGCGCTTTTGTTATGCTGGACGCAGTAAAGCATCTTTGAGATTCTTCGTGCGCGTTCGGAATAACATGCCCTGTTTGTCATGCTGAGCGCAAGCGAAGCATCTTATCCTGTCGTTAAAACGAGATTCTCCGCTTTGCTCAGAATAGGAGGGTTGCGAGGAAGGTTCAAGATAGCATCCGGGCAAACAGGCTGGACAGGATACGGGCTTATTCTATAGAGAGCGGACAAAGCAAATGCCTAAATTAAAAGACTACAAAATACTCGCGCCCTTTACGGCAGACGAGTTGATTAATAACGCAAACGCTCTGCTGCGTGACATCCCCAACGCACAGATACAGAAGCGAACACTGCGTTTTTACTCATCACAAGCACTGCTCCCACCCCCAAAGGGACCGCGCAGTAAAGCGCAGTACGGTTATGAGCACCTGGTGATTCTAGTTGCACTGCGTGTCTTCAAGCACCTGGGGCTGAAGCTGGAGCGAATCGAAGCGATAATCCGCAGTCAGCTAGCGGAAGGCATCGAAAAGCTGGAGGAAACCGTCCAGCAGTACCTTGATCGGCATCACGAGCAGATGTATGAAAGCAGTTTTTACAATGTCTCTGAGGGTTTCCTATGCGATGCCTCTGAAGATCTCATGCAAGCAGCCTTGATAGAAGACCTCGATAGCTACTTGCCGTTTGACGAGCAGCCGCCTCAGGAACGCGGTTTTATGGGGGTAGTGTCGAACCTCTTGGGCCGCCGAGATGTTTCGCCAAAGCCCGAACCCAAAGTGGAGGTGAAAAAGAAGATGCGCGTGGAGCTGGCCCCCGATATCACGCTGGAGTTCCCCGAATATATGCCCCTGCGCACTGCCGTGCGGAAGGCTTACGCAAAGCTGCAAAAGCTGCTGGACCAGCTGGGCTGATTTTTTCGAAAATTCTTGCCGAACCCCTTGCATTTTCTCGAATGTTGTGGTACACTACAAGTGTTAAAACACTAGTACTGTATAAAGGAGGATGCATCTGTGAACACCACAACTTATGAGTCTCCCTGGCTGGTTGCCCGCCTCGTGGCGCATGCTGACGAGACGCAGAAACTGTTGATGCTGGAGCTGACCGCCGCCGACCTTCCGGGCACTGAGGAAGAGCCTTCCGTGCAGCTGGCTCTGGTGCTTGACCGAAGTGGCTCCATGAGCGGACAGAAGCTGGCGATCACCCGCGAGGCTGCGTCGCGCCTGATCCGCTCCCTGCGCCCTGTAGACCAGGTTGGCGTGGTCATCTACGACGACGCGGTAGAGGTGCTTTCTCCTCCGGCACCGCCGTCGGAGTATCTGGCTGATGTGGTTGCCCGCATTCAATCGGGTGGAAGCACTAACCTGTACGGCGGATGGGTGCGCGGTGCGAAGATGCTGAAGCCCGGAGGGCATGTCGTGCTGTTGTCGGACGGACTGGCAAATGTGGGACGGTACACCGACGCGGACACGCTCAGCCACCATGCAGGCATCAGCTACCGCAAGTACAAAATCACAACCACCACGATTGGGGTCGGACAAGACTACGACGAGCGGTTAATGTCTGGGATGGCGCGCGCGGGTGGTGGCGCACATTATTTTGCCAGAAGCGTGGATGACATCATGCGGGCGTTCAGCAGCCAGCGATGGGCGGCAGCCAATCGTGCGCTGAGCCAGCTGATAGTGCGTGTCGGCACCGAATCGCACCTGATAGGGGACATGCTCGCCGGCGAGAAGCAAAACATCGTTATCCCTATCGAGGAACTGCCTGAGCAGGTGACCCTGTACTTCACTGTGTTGAGCAACGGCGAGGAGGTGCGGTTGACGATACCCGCTCCCGACCAGTTTGGCGTCAGCGATGAAGTCACCGCGCATTACCTGGTGTGGCAGGCACGCGACCTGCTCGACCGCGCAGGTGAGGTGCACAATCACGCCGACGCTGCGGAACTGGCAGAGCCGATGCGTGTTCTCCTGCTGCAGATGACCAACCATCCGCTGGCGGACGAGCCGCTTCTGGCAAACTTGCGTTCCATCCTGAGCACTTCATATCAACAGTTGCAGCAGCTTGCGGCGTTCTTTGACCCTCATGCTGCGTCGTACGCGCGTAAACGCAGTTACGCGACCGCACGCTTCATAGAACACCCGGTGTACGATAACGTGAGTGATATGGATGCAGATTACGACACGGTTCAGCATCTAGTGCAGCACCTCACCACAGACGACCGAATCGGGCGGTACCGGGTAAACCCAAGCGCCTTCGCCATCATGCCCGCCCAAGAGTGGATACGCTGGCAGATGGCACCGGTGGAGGTGTACGACCATTACGTTGTGGTGCTCACCCCGCACTGGCGCGACGGCTTCCGACACGGAGAAGTAGAAAAGCGCATTGGAAGACGCGTGAGACCCGTACCGCTCTCCGTGACCGCTGAACAGGTAGAGGAGCTCATTCGGCAGGCAAACCCTTAACATAAAGAGCGACCGGGCAGAGCCGCGACGCTCTGCCTTCCCTACCCTGTATGTGTTGTCACTCGCTTCCATCCACGCTCTTTGCGCTGGATGATGCCCTCCTGCAACCATTTCTCAAACTGCAGTCGCATCTGCGCGAAACTGCCGTCGTCTACCAACACCACTCCGCCATCCAGTGCTTCCAGAATCAGCAAGTGAAACTCGCGAAACATCTTCTGCCATTCACTTTTACTGTAAGGGAAGACATCGGCGTCGGTATGGAGAAGGAGTTGAAACTCGCCGATGCGGTCGATGAAGCGTTTGCCGTCGTCGTAGTTCAATCCGATAAGCAGGTCGTAGTCGCTGTAAGGCATCCAGGTACCCTTCGCCATCGAGCCGAACAGCACCATGAAAGCAATCTCGTCACCCCGCTCGGCGATAATGCGTTCCACCGTGCGACGAAAGTCTTCAAAGCGGGGACGATTGGATAGCTTCTCGAGCGTATTGGAGCACAGTGTCGGCATCGTGCGGGCGCCTCATGCTCCTTCACTCTCCTCAACGCCTTCATCGTCAATGCGTTGCACGATGCGCGCCAGGGCACTAACGTAATCGCCCTCGTCAGGTGTCATGATGCGCACGCCTTGTGCCGCTCGCCCCGTACGCCGAATCTGCGATACCGGCACGCGGATTGCCTTGCCCTGCGCGGTGACCGCGATAATGCGGTCGTCCGGCAGCACCCCCTTGGCGTCTACCAGTGCACCTGTGCGCTGGGTGACGTTGAAGGTGATGATTCCCTTGCCTCCGCGTCCCTGCACGCGGTATTCGGTAAAGGGTGTGCGCTTGCCGTAGCCCTTTTCGGAGATGACCAGCAGGTCGCGGTCTTTATACGCCTTCACCATCGCCACCACCACATCGTCTTTCGCCAGCTGGATGCCGCGCACGCCACCAGCCGACCTGCCCATCGAACGCACATCCGACTCGTGGAAGCGCAGGCTCATGCCCTTGCGGGTGACGAGAACCAGTTCGTCGTTACCCGACGTAACCTGTACCCAGCCGAGTTCATCGCCCTCCTCCAGGTCAAAGGCGAACAACCCGTTAGCGCGCAGGTTGGCGAACTCGGAGAGCGCGATGCGCTTCACCTCCCCCCGGCGCGTACCCATGACGAGGTACTTGTCGGGTGCGAAGTCTGCAACGGAGACGGTGGCGGTAATCTTCTCGCCCGGCTCGATGCGGATGAGGTTGATAATCGCCGTGCCTCGCGCTTGTCGTGTCGCCTGCGGAACCTCGTACGCCTTGAGACGGTACACACGCCCGCGGTCGGTAAAGAAGAGGATGTAGTGATGCGTGCTCACCTGGAAGATGTGCTCCAGCGTATCCTCTTCTTTGGTAGTAGTGGCGATAACGCCCTTCCCGCCGCGCCGCTGACTGCGGTAGGTATCCAGAGGCAGACGCTTGATGTAGCCATCGCGCGTGATGGTCACCAGCATCTCCTCTTCGGGAATCATATCCTCTTCACCGATTTCCTCTGCCTCACGCGCGATGATGCGGGTGCGTCGGTCGTCCCCGTATTTGTCCTTGAGCTCCTTCAGTTCCTGCTTGATAATCTGCGCCACGCGCCGCTCGTCTACCAGAATGTCTTCCAGATAGGCAATCTCCT
>BEHS01000186.1 GCA_002898895.1 bacterium HR16
TCCGCCGCCTGGTTCAACACCTAACCGCTATCCAGCTTGCGCAGACGCGATGCCACATGAGCAAGCAGCACGTCTATCTTTTGCAGCTCGTATATCTGTTTCAGCGCATCATTCATGTGCTCGTAGCCTCCGATCAGCGTTTGCAGAGCCATCCCCTTTGGGAAAAATCACCTGCGCGCAGATGCCCTCTTCGCTATTAAACATGTCAAATGTGCCCTGAAGTCCACCGCGCACCAGGTCATCCACAATGCGTAACCCTAACGTCATCGTTTTGCGGGGGTCAAAGCTATCGGGTAGCGGCGTGCCGTCGTTTACCACGGTCAGGCGGTAGCGTTCGGGTTCCTCCCGAATGGTGACGGTGATGCGTCCGCTATCCAGGTCACGGAAGCCATGCTCTACCGCGTTTTGCACCAGCTCGTTCAATATGAGCGCGAAGGAGGTCGCCTGTTGCAACGGCAGCAAGAAATCATCGCCGATGACGCGCGTGTCGATGTGCTTGTGTGGCGGGATTAAGCCCTGCTGGGTGTGGAACAGGATGGTCTCCGCCAGCCGTTTAATGGGAACCATGTCCAGGTCTTCGCGGGACAGCAAATCATGCACGGTGGCGATGGCGAGGATACGGCTGAGGCTTTCGTTAAGCACCTCTTTCGCATTGGCTCCTTCCGCATAGTGCATCTGCAGGCGCAGCAGGCTGGCAACCTGTTGCAGGTTGTTTTTAACGCGGTGGTGCATCTCCTGCAGGATAGCGGAGCGCAGGCTCAGCTTGGCGTGTTCTACCGCCACTGCCGCCTGATTTGCCAGCGCTATCAGCACGTTTAACTCCTCTTCCGTGAAATGGTGCGGGCGTTCGGTGTAACAGTTCAGCACGCCCAGCGTCTTCCCTTTGGTGCGCAGGGGAATACATGCCAGCGAACACAGCCCCTCTCTGGCGGCAATGTCGGCAAACTGATATTCTGGATGCTCTTTCACATCCTGCACCGTGACGATGCGTCCCTGTTGCGCCGCACGCCCGGCAATGCTTTTGCCCAGCGGGATGTTCGGCTTGGAGATATACTCCTGACTCTTGCTGGATGTTGCCTTAAGCACCAGTTCCTTGCGCTCCTCGTCGATAAGCATCACCGTGCATACCTTATAGCCCATCGCCTGCGCAGTCATGTTCACCAGAAACTGCAGAATCTCTTCCAGATAGAGGTTGCTGGCAATCTGGCGGGTGATTTCGGTGAGAGTGGATACCTGCTCGGCGTGCCGTTCCAGCTGCTGCAGACGGCGCGAACGCTCGATGACGCCCGCTACCTGCGCCGCGATGTTCGAGAGAATGCGCACCTGATTGCGGCTGTACTCGTGCGGGCGGTGGGTGCGTACATTAATGACACCGATAACCTCGTTGTTGTGCAACAAGGGCACCGCCAGCATGGACTCGTACTCGCCCTCACGCATCTCGGGGAAGTACTTGAAGCGGTGGTCCTTGTATGCTTCCCGGGGCACTGCCACGTAACGCTTTTCGCGCGCGACCCAGCCGGTGATGCCCTCACCTACCTTTAGACGGATCTTGCCCACCATTGGGCGCGCCTCTTCATCGGCGGCGCGAAGCACCAGCTCGGTGCGGTTTTCGTTCAGCAGATAGATGTGACAGGACTCGGTGCCGGTGAGGCGCAAAGCCACCTCTACCAGCGCGTTGAGGGTCTCCTCCACCTCGAACGCCGAACCGACCGCTGCACCTATGCGCCGAAGCGCGTCCACCTCCGCCGCCTGCTCCTCCAGCTGTTCCTGAAGCTGTTGGATGACACGCTGTGCCTCCAGCAGTTGACGCTCTTTCGCCTGAAGCTCCTCTGCCAGCAGAGCCACGTCCTCTACGGGGTCGCCGCGCGAGTTGCGGCGGAACAGGCGCATGGTTTTGCGCAATCGCAGGTTCGGTCGGAAACGCATATTCACCTACACGCTGTGCGCAATGATGATGGCTTCGGCGATCTCCTTCATCGATTTGCGCGTGTTCATGCTCTGTACCTGAATACGGCGAAACGCCTCTTGCTCCTTCAAGCCGTACTGGTCCATCAGGATACCCTTGGCGCGCTCGATCAGCTTGCGCGTCTCCAGCTTGTCTTCCAGCTCGTTGACCTCTTCCTCCAGCGCAAGGAACTCTTTGTAGCGCGAGATGGCAATTTCGATAGCGGGGCGCAGGTCGTTCTCGCGGAACGGCTTGACCAGATAGGCGAATACCCCAGCCTCTTTCGCGCGGTTGATCAGGTCCAGGTCGCTGAAGGCGGTCAGCAACACCACCGGTGCAATTTTCTCACTGTTCAGAACGTTAGCCGCATCGATGCCGTCCATGCCGGGCATCTTGATGTCCAGAATCGCCACATCGGGCTTCAGGGTGCGCGCCGCTTCCACTGCCGAGACCCCATCACCCGCCTCAGCGACGACCTCGTACCCCAGCGATTCGAGCATGTTCTTCAGGTCCAGACGGATAATGGGTTCGTCGTCGGCAATCAGGACGCGAAGTGTGCCGTTGCCCATGCGTGTGCTCCCTCCTCGTGCTTCGTGACGTTGCCATGTTTACTTTAATTATATGCTTTACAGAGGGGTAGATGCAACCGCTGGCTTGATGACGGCAGGGGCGTCAACGGGTGTCTGGCAGCATTACGGCTACAAAGGTCAGCGGGGCTACTACACGGATGTGGAAATGGGTATACTCTTCCTGACGCACCGCTACTTTGACCCCACGATGGAGGAGGTTTCTCACCAGCGACCCGATAGGGGTTGGAGGAGACGTCAACCTGTACGCATACGGGGGAACAGGGAGGAGCATGTTTGCTGACTATCCTGACTACGCTTTGGACTGTGCTTTGGGAATGTCCTATGCTGCAGTCTGCATAGGCTTCTGCTTTAGCATACCGGGCTTTGTCATTGCATTCCTGCCCCATAAAGCATGGCGAACGAGGTACAAGCCTCGCTGGCCGGGTATTCTGCTTCTGGCAGGTGGCTTGTATCTGCTGATTGCTGGCATCATCGGTGCTTGGGAGATGCGTCAGGAGATTAATCGTCGCCACGCCGATAAAAACGCCACTGGTAAGAACATTTCTCGAACGGATATAATATGGTACGGGGTGAACAACATGTTGACCATACGCGGAGTCTATGATGGCAAAACGATACGTCCTCTGCCTGGAGAGCGCCTTCCCGAGGTGGAAGGCGAGGTGCCTGTCCAGATTATCTTTCAGATAGAGGATACTCCTGCAGCAAGGTTGCTTCGCATCAGAGGGTCTCATCCCCCTCTGCCCTTCCCCGTGCGAGAGTTGGTAGACCATGAACGCGCCCGTTGAAGCGGTTGTTATTGACGCTTCGGTTACTGGCGCACCGCTACTCTGACCCCGCGACGGGCAGGTTTTTGACAGACCTGCTTCGGAGTCGGTTGACCTCTTCCGCAATGACCTCTGCGGCGAAGCCTATCTCCTCCGGCGTGTTGCCTCTACCCAGGCTGAGGCGAATGGTGCTCATCGCCTGCTCTTCACTCATCCCCAGCGCCAGCAGCACATGCGAGGGTTCAATGGAGCCTGCACTGCACGCAGCCCCTGCCGAAGCGGCGATGCCACGCCGGTCTAACGCAATCAGCAGACTCTCTGCCGAAACGCCCTCGAAGGTCACGCTGAGGATACCGGGGTGGCACTGCTGAGGGTGCCCGTTCACCTGTAGGTCCGGTATCCATTCCTGCAAGCGCACCCTTAGCCGCTCACGTAGCTGCCAGACCTGCCGGCTGGCGGACGCATAACGGCTCTGGCTCAGCTCCACCGCCTTCGCGAAACCGGCGATGGCAGGGATGTTCTCCGTGCCCGCACGCATCTCACGTTCCTGCGCTCCGCCCACCAGTAACGGCGCAATCTTCACCCCGCCGCGCAGGTACAGTGCACCCACTCCCTTCGGTCCATACAGCTTGTGCGCCGACACCGAGAGCATATCCACGCCCAGCTCATCTACCTTCACGTCCAGCAGTCCGAATGTTTGCACCGCGTCACAGTGAAACCACACGCCTCGCTCCCGGCACAACGCAGCAATCTCACGCACAGGCTGTAACGTACCGATTTCGTTGTTGGCGTGCATCACGCTCACCAGCCAGGTGTCTTCACGGAGTGCGCGTCGCACATCGTCGGGGTCTACCATACCGTAGCGGTCTACGGGCAGATACGTAACGTCCCACCCCTCCTGCTGGAGGCGCTGACAGGCATGGAGCACCGCGTGATGCTCTATAGCAGTAGTCACAACGTGCCTTCTGTGCGGGGGAGCCACTCGCGCCGCGCCGAATATCGCCATGTTGTCCGATTCCGTGCCGCCGGAGGTAAACAACACCTCCGCATCGAGGCAACCCAGCGCGTGTGCGATGGTCACCCGCGCCTCGTCCAGCAGGTCACGAGCCTTCCTGCCGAACAGGTGCAGGCTGGACGGGTTGCCCCAGCACTCCTCCATCGCCTGCGCTACCACCTCGCGCACTTCGGGGGCTATCGGCGTTGTTGCCGCATGGTCCAGGTAAACGGTACGCATCTTCTCCACCAGAGCGATTATACCCGTACAGCAGGAAATCGCTCCTGTTATCCCGAAGCGGACACTGTACGGCGTTGAGGAGGATAGAACAGATGGAGATTGGCGTCATCAACGGCTTGAGGAACGGCGGTAGATGCTTTGACCATGTGGCTCAGTTCGGATTGAAGGTGTGCCAGCTCGCCTGCTGGGATACATCACTTGCCACGCACGAGGTGGCGCGGACGGTGGTGGAGGAGTGCGCAAAGACGGGTGTGCGGGTGTGCGCGGTCTGGGCAGGCTGGAGCGGGCCTGCCGAATGGAACTTCACGCGCGGACCGGTGACGCTAGGGCTGGTACCGCCCGAATATCGTGCGCAGAGGGTAGAAGAACTGAAGCGCTGGGCGGATTTCGCCTCATGGATTGGCGCACCGGCAATTATCACTCACTGCGGTTTCATTCCCGAAAACATGACCGACCCCGAATATCCGCCGGTGGTAGATGCCATTCGCGAGGTAGCGCAGTACTGCCAGAGGCTGGGCATTGGCTTCTGGTTTGAAACCGGGCAGGAGACACCGGTTGTGCTGTTGCGCACCATCCAGCGGGTGGGCACGGATAACCTGGGGGTCAATCTGGATCCGGCGAACCTGATATTGTACGGCAAGGGCAACCCCATCGACGCGCTGGACGTTATCGGCAAGTGGGTGCGCAATGTGCACGTAAAGGATGGACTGTATCCTACCGACGGCGACCGTTTGGGACACGAAGTGCCGGTAGGACAGGGCAAGGTGCGATTCCCGGAGTTTCTGAGGCGGCTGAAAGAGATAGGCTTTGACGGTGAACTCATCATCGAGCGCGAAATCAGCGGCGAGCAACAGATTCGCGACATCCGTCAGGCGGTCACCGATTTACAGAGGTGGTTGAGTGAGATTTAGCACGGAGGATTCTATACCATGAAAGACCTGGTACTCTTAGCCATAGACACCGCCAAGCAGAAAGGAGCCAGTTACGCGGACGCGCGTATCGTGCGCTACCGACGACAGCATATCGCCTGCGAGGACCAGCGCGTGAGCCAGCTGGTGGATAGCGAAGACTGGGGCATCGGCGTGCGCGTCATCGCCGACGGCGCATGGGGCTTCGCGGGCAGTTCGGTGTTGACGCCTGAAGAGGTTCAGCGCGTAGCAGCGGAGGCGGTAGCCATTGCCAGAGCCAGCGCGTCCGCCCGTAACAAACCCGTGCAGCTGGCTCCTGAGCCGGTGCACCAGATGAGCTTCCGTTCGGCGTGCGAGGTAGACCCCTTCAGCGTGCCGGTAGACACGAAGGTGGGGCTGTTGCTACAAATCAATCAGGCTCTGCTGAAACACGTGGGCATCAAGAAGGCGAACAGTTACATGCTGTTTAAACGCGAGGAGCGCATCTTTGCGAACACCGAAGGCTCGCTGATGGACAGCATCATCTACACCACTGCCACCGGTTACACCGCTACCGCCGTCGGTGAGGGCGATGCGCGCAGCCGCACCTACGCCCCACCGCCGATGACGAAGGGCTACGAGAACATCCACGTGGAAGACCTGCTGAACAACACCGAGCGGGTGGCGCAACAGGCACTGGAGCATCTGAAAGCTCCAGAGGTGGACGATATGGTCACCGACCTGGTGCTGGACCCGCTGAACCTCGCGCTGACGATGCACGAGTCGGTAGGGCATCCTTCGGAGCTGGACCGCGCGTTAGGCTACGAGGAATCACTGGCAGGGCGCAGTTTTGCCACGCCCGACAAGCTGCACAAGCTGCAGTACGGCTCGCCCATCGTGAACTTCGTGGCGGATAACACCCTGCCAGGTGGCTTAGCCACGCAGGGCTTCGACGACGATGGGGTGGAATGCCAGCGGTGGTACATCGTGAAGGATGGTATCTTCTGCGGCTACAGCACCAGCCGAGAGGTGGCGGCGGAAATCGGTATGCCGCGTAGCACCGGCTCTACCCGTGCGGACAGCTGGGGCAGTATCCCCATCGTGCGCCAGCCGAACCTCAGCCTGATGCCGGGCAAACAGCCTCTCACGCCCGACGAGCTGATTGCGGATACCAGAGACGGCATCTACATCGAAGGAATGGGCAGCTTCTCTATCGACCAGATGCGCCAGAACTTCCAGTTCGGCGGGGACGCCTTCTGGCGCATCAAGAACGGCAAGCTGGTGCACATGCTGAAAAACGTCACCTATCACAGCATCACCGAGAAGTTCTGGAACTCGTGCGACGCGATTTGCGACGAGCGGTTCTGGGTACCCAACGGTGTATTGAACTGCGGTAAGGGAGACCCAATGCAGATTGCGCAGATGACGCACGGCGCAGCAACCGCCCGTTTCAGGCAAGTGCAGGTGCGACGGGCAAGATAGGCAGATGGTAGGGGCGAATAATCATTCGCCCCTACTACGGTTGCTACTTATCATCAGGGCGGATGCCCATGCCCCTGCGGTCCGGGTAAGCAGGCCGCTTTGGCGGAACGTACGGGTTGCGTTTCAGCTCGTCCAGCATCAACTGGATCGCCGCATCCAGCTGTGGATCCTCGCCGTTCGCCATCAGCGCAGGGTCATCGATGACCTCGATGTCGGGGTCTACTCCGTGCCCTTCAATGCCCCAGGTACCGTCCTTCTCGTAGAAGGCGAAGGTAGGCGCGGAGGTATATCCGCCGTCAATCAGGCGGGGATTGCCGGAGATGCCTATCAACCCGCCCCACGTGCGCGTGCCGATGAGTTTGCCCAGTTTCGCCTGGCGGAAGTAGTATGGGAAGGCGTCGCCGCCAGAGCCTGCCAGCCCGTTAATCAACATACACTTGGGACCGAAGTGTGCATCGGGTGGCCAGGGCCAATCGTTTCCGTCGCGTCGCGCCCAGTAATTGGTCAACGGACGGTTGAGCAGTTCGATGAAGCGGGTAGGTATCTGTCCTCCTCCATTCCACCGCTCGTCGATAATCAGCGCTTCCTTGCCGATTTGCCCGACAAACTGCCGAACCAGCTCGTTTTGTCCGTCGGTTCCGGTGTTGGGCACGTAGATATAGCCCACACGCCCGTTGGTCTTCTGCTCCACGGTGGCGCGCTTGCTTTCCACCCATGCGCGGTAACGCAGGTTACTGTCGCTGCCCAGCAAGCGTACCGCCACATCGCGGGCGTTCGAATCTATCACATGCTGGTCGTTTACGGTGATGGTGACCACGCGGTCTGCCATGCCCT
>BEHS01000187.1 GCA_002898895.1 bacterium HR16
GGGCGCGCAGCTGGTGCGCGAGGTCGCCAGCAAGACCAACGATGTGGCTGGTGACGGAACCACCACCGCGACCGTGCTGGCTCAGGCGATTGTGCGCGAGGGACTGCGCAACGTCGCGGCAGGCGCGAACCCCATGCTGCTCAAGAAGGGCATTGACCGCGCTGTGGACGCGGCGGTTGAGGAAATCCGCAAGATTGCTACCCCGGTAGAGACCCGCGACGAAATCGCCAACGTTGCCACCATTTCCGCTAACGACCCCAGAATCGGCGAGCTGATTGCCGATGCGATGGAGAAGGTGGGCAAGGACGGCGTGATTACCGTTGAGGAAAGCAAAGGCACCGAAACCACGCTCGAGCTGGTCGAGGGAATGCAGTTCGATAAGGGCTACATATCGCCCTACTTTGTGACCGACCCCGAGCGCATGGAAGCGGTGCTTGAAGATGCGTTCATCCTGCTCTACGAGAAAAAGATTAGCGCGGTGCAGGACCTGATCCCCATCCTCGAAGCCACCGCCCGCATGGGACGTCCGCTGCTCATCATCGCCGAGGACGTGGAGGGCGAGGCGCTGGCAACGCTGGTGGTGAACAAGCTGCGCGGGATACTGAACGTGGCGGCGGTGAAAGCGCCCGGCTTCGGTGAGCGGCGCAAGGCGATTATGGAAGACATCGCCATCCTCACCGGTGGCAAGTTCATCACCGAGGACCTGGGCATCAAGCTGGAGAACGTGGACATCTCCATGCTCGGGCGCGCCAAGAAGGTCATTGTCGCCAAAGAGGAGACCACCATCGTGGAAGGCGCAGGTTCCCAGCAGGCGGTGCAGGGACGCATCGCGCAGATTAAGAAGCAGATTGAAGAGACCGACTCCGACTACGACCGCGAGAAGCTGCAGGAGCGGCTGGCGAAGCTGGCTGGCGGCGTCGCGGTGATTAAGGTCGGCGCGGCAACCGAGACCGAGCTGAAGGAGAAGAAGCACCGCATTGAGGACGCGCTGTCGGCGACCCGCGCGGCGGTGGAAGAGGGTATCGTGCCCGGCGGCGGTGTAACCCTGCTGAACGTTATCCCCGCCGTGGAGGCTCTGCAGGCGGAGGGTGACGAGCTCGCGGGCATCAACATCGTAAAGCGTGCCCTTGAGGAACCCGCTCGTCTGATCGCCTCGAACGCCGGTGCAGAAGGTTCGGTCATCGTGGAAAAGATTAAGAACCTGCCCAAGGGTCACGGCTACGATGCAGCGAAGGGCGAGTTCGTGGATATGATGAAGGCGGGTATCGTAGACCCGGCGAAGGTAACCCGCTCCGCTCTGCAGAACGCAGCGTCCATCGCGGGCATGTTGCTCACTACCGAGGCGCTGGTCGCGGAGAAGAAGGAAGAAGAAAAGTCAACCTCTTCAGCACCCTCATACTAACACAGGAAACTGCTTGGTATGAGAGTGGGACGGGCGTAAAGCCCGTCCCACCTTGTTATTAGCAGCCTGCTTGCGGTTTGTAGTTTGTAGCCGCAGGCTTTCGCCTGTGCGGTACTAAGGCGCAAGGATAAACAGAATCCAGCGTGGCGGTTCAAGATTCTGCACAACTCGCCCTGCTGTTGCCTGAGGCATCGGATAGACCCCGCCCGCCACCGGGTCGTAGGGCGCACGCCTTCGCGACTTCCATGCCTGTGCCAGCTGCTGCGCCTGTTTCTGGTCACGTATGAAATACGACTGGAAGATAAACTGCGACGCCTGGTTGTAGTGGCTAGCCCACCCTTGCAACCGCTCTCCATCGGGAGCTCCGCCTACCGCCGGCGTAATGATTGCGAACACAGGCTGTACTCTCTGTATCAGGTCCTTTACCGCAGCCATGTTGGGTAAGGGCTGGTTCACAGTGAACTTGTTTTGCCCTTCCCCTATCTCCATGGGCACCTGTACCATCGGCGTTTCGGGCAACCACACCCACACATGGTGTGTATACCACGCTGCTCGCCAGGGTACGTCGCTGATGCCTACAACAGGTGTCGGCAGATTACCACCGGGATTGCGCTGTTTGAATTCGACAAGCACCCGCTCCAGACGCTGAGAAATCACGTTGAACGCCATCAACTCCTCGCGCGTCTCTTTCGCCTCCCGGAAGACAAGCGTCAACGCCAGCGGCGCAAGCACTATCAACAGGACACCCGTTATTCCCCACCGCCACACGCGCTGGGCATCTTCAAATAGAGCCTGCACCAGATCTTCCAGCGTGCCCACCGCCAGCACACTGAAGGGTATCGCGAAACAGTACAATGCAAGCGCATTCGCACCGGGCACCCCGAACGAACATCCCACAAGCACCAGTATCGCCGTCCACCACACCATGTTGCGCCACAACGCCAGAGCACGTCGGCGCATGGGAATAAACAGCCCTGCGAACGCCAGAGCGGGGATGACCGGGTGAGGAAATGTCAACAGCGCGCCGATACCGTTACGCAGATTGCGCGACCATTTGCCCAGAACCTGCTGGGTGTTTTCCATGAAAAGCGTGATGACGCCGGGGGGACGTTTGCCTTCCTCATAGCGACGGTACAATGAATAGCCGGGGTACGGTCTCGTCGCCATGGCCACCTCATACACGCGCAGATTGAAAAACGGATTCCCAAACAGACGCGCGTTACGTATCCAGTATGGCAGGCTGATAAGCACAAAACCCAGTAGAAACAACATCACATGCTTTCTACGACGCTCCGGGTTGGTAATCATCAGGTAAATGGTAGCGGGAATCAGCAGAAGCCACAGGGATAGCTGCGTAAGATAGCTCGCACCTGCCAGCACACCTGCCCAGAAACTACGCCTCGTGGTTCGCTCCTCCCAGACCTCGACAACCTGCCCCGACTGGGGGTCCAGCTCTTCACGGCTGGGACGATACAGCAAATAACAAGCGGATAACAGCAAGAAACCTGCCATCGCTGCGGGCATTCCTGAAATGGCAATCCATGCCAGCGCGCCCTCCGCGAAAAGCAGCAGTGCCGCCGCCCAGTAACCCACACGTCGGCTGAACAGGCGACTACCCACGAAATAGACCAGTATCAGACTGAGCACGAACCATATCATCGAACCCAGCGCGAGGGTGCTGTCCTGCGTGCCCCTGTACAAAAGGAGAGCCAGATACATTGGATAGGCGGGCCCGTGTTCGAGGTCGTACGCCTCGCGCACGTCCTTCCAGAAATACAGCCCCAGGGGCACGATGTTGCTGGTAACAAAACCACGTCCCTTAGACAGATTGTAGGCTATCTGCCCATAGTCCATTGCCTCGTCTGTCGGACCTGTAAAGTAGGCGCGGTAGAACAGTCCAAGAACCGCCGCTACGACAGCCAGCGACACTATCCATATCACGACCATCCGCACAATGTTTGTTACTCTGGCTTCTGTAATGCCTCGAGGCGCGTCTACCACCATTTGCAGAGGTTTCCTCCGTTACTAAAATCACCTTTGTGCTTATTTTGATTCTTGCCTGAAGGCACATTGTCCTCTAGATGATGCCTCCAGCCACCTCATCATCTAGCCCTTGCAACCACCAGACAAATGCCCTAAAATAGAGGCGCAGTCTCATCATACCACAAGGAGCACCTCGTATGCTTGGCTTGGGGAAAATTCGGTTTGTTGCTCAGGCTCCCTCCGTGCCAGCAGTTCAAGTTGGGGAGCGAGAAGCGGTTGAAGAGGCAGCCCGCGAGCGAGGAGTGACCCCGCGCTCGGTGCTTATCGGCACAGTGCTCATCCCCGTCAACACCTACTGGATTATTCAGGTGGAAGGCATCTGGCACCGTAATCACGCCACCGCGATGTCGCTGTTCTGGAACACCGTTTTCTGCTTGATGATACTTATCCTCATCAATGTTCTCTTCCTGAAGCGATTTCTTCCACGCTACGCCTTTACTCAGGGCGAGCTGATTGTCATTTACGTGATGATTACCATCGCCTCCGCACTGGCAGGACACGACACCCTTCAGCTGGGCATCCCTGCACTATCCATGCCTTTCTGGGGAGCAAACGACACCAACGGGTGGAACCAGCTGTTCAACCACTACTTCCCCAAGTGGCTTACCGTGCAGGATAAAGAGTTTTTGCGCCCCTACTACGAGGGACACAGTTCGCTATACATTCAGGGGCGTATTCTGGTATGGCTCAAGCCTGTGCTGATATGGAGCCTGTTCATCGGCGTCATGGGGCTGGTAATGGTCTGTCTGAACGTCATCCTGCGCAAGCAGTGGATGGAAAACGAGAAGCTGACCTACCCCATCGTGCAGTTGCCGATGGCGATGGTAGCGAACGGAGGCAACACCACCTTCTTCCTGCAGAAACCACTTATTATCGGCGCTCTGCTGGGCGGAGGACTGGATGTACTGAACGGACTGCACGTACTTTTTCCAGCCATTCCGCAAATTATAGTGCGCCACGACGACCCTTCGCGCAACTTGCAGCAGTACTTCACCTCGCCACCATGGAACGGGGTGGGATGGTTCCCCCTCCCGTTGTATCCCTTCATCATCGCGCTGGGCTACTTCCTGCCCGTAGACCTCTCATTTTCGATATGGTTTTTCTTCCTGTTAAAAATGGCTCTGCGCGTGGTAGCGACCGCTGCAGGTGTGGAACAGGGACGCCCTTACACCTTCCCCTTCTTTAACGAACAGTCCTACGGCGCGTGGTTCGCCATCTTTGCGTTCGCGATATGGGGCGCGCGACACCACCTGCGCGAGGTCTGGCGGAAAGCCATCAACCCGCTTTATGCCGGTATTGACGACGCACGTGAGGCACTGAGCTATCGCGGAGCGGTTGCGGGGCTACTGCTTGGCATGATTTTTCTCGTCGCTTTCTGCGTGGCTGCAGGTATGAAACTGTGGGTGGTGATGCTGTTTTTCCTTATCTTCTTTATCATATCTGTCGGCATCACCCGCGTGCGAGCCGAGCTGGGTCCACCGGCGCATGAAGTGGTGGGCATGAACTCCCAAACCTTCCTCATCATGATGTTCGGTTCTACCGCCATCGGTGCGCCCAGCCTGACGATGATGACCATGTTCTGGTGGTTTAGCGGCCGTGGCTACCGCACGCATCCCATGCCATGCCAGCTGGAGGCGATGAAAATGGCACAGCAGGGTGGTATTAACATGAAAGGTATGGGCTGGGTGATGATGTTTGCGATGTTTTTCGGCGGGCTGGCTTCTTACTGGGCAGCGCTGCACCTGAAATATGCAAATACAACCGGCGTCGACTATATGGACATGCACAACTGGGGCAACTACTACTGGCTGGAGAGCGTCTTGCGCTCGCCGCGAGAGCCGAGCGTCACCGCGATGCTGGCAGTAGTGTTCGGCTTTGCCGCCGCCTCGCTGATGCATCTGGCAAGGCTCCGCTTCCTGTGGTGGCCATTCCATCCGGCCGGATACGCGCTGTCGCTAAACTTCGGCGTAGAGTACTTCTGGTCGTGCCTGCTCATTGCCAGCGTCATCAAATGGCTGGTGCTGCGCTACGGAGGCTATAAACTGAACCGCCAGATGATGCCCTTCATGTTCGGCGTGATTCTCGGCGAGTACTGCGTGGGGGCGTTCTGGAGCGCGATGAGCGTGATACTGGACACGCGAATGTACGACTTCTGCCCGGGTTAAAATTATCCAAACTCCCCCGAAGGATGCAGGAAACTCTTGACACAGGTGCGAAGTTATGGTAGCGTAGAGTGCCTGTTACGCTAAAGTGTGGCGCCGACCGTAATCCCTGAGTGAGAAAAAGGAGGCAGGTGCATGAGAAAAACTGTGTACGTTCTTGCTGTGGCAGCAGCATTGCTAACATCCACAGTATGGCTGCCCGCAAACGTGCAAGCGATTCCCGACAACGCACCCCGCCTGCAGATTATTAACGCACGCGATTTCGCGCAGCCGCTGCAGGTGAGCACGGAGCTGTCGGTGCGGTACCAGGGCAAGGCGATCGTGAAGCTGGAGCTATGGGTAGATAATGTGCTCTTCGCCGAAAAGTCTCTGGACACCCCCCTTGAACGAGGCGTCGCCTCGTTTATACTGGACCCCGCCTATCTCAGCGCGGGCAAACACACGATTACCTTGAAAGCAATTGAAGCGGATGGCACGGTAGGCACCACACGCACCGGCGTAACAGTGGACGCGCCCACACTAACCAACCTGCCTCTCGCCATCGTGTCCCCGGCAAACGGCACCGCTGTGTCGGGCAAGGTGGAGATTGGGCTTCGGGTGAGCGAGCAGCTGGGCAGGGCGTACATCAGCCTGTTCATTGACCGCCAGTTCAAGACGCTGCGTAACTTCCCGCCCTATACTTATACATGGGATACCACCACAGTAGAAAACGGGTGGCATCTCATCGAGGCACTGGGCGTGGATGAAGCGCGAAATACGCACAAAGCAGCACCTGTGCGCGTGCTGGTCAACAATCCGGGCGGTCAAACGGTTCGCGAGACGCGCCTGCCTGATGCCGTACCCAGCTCACCGGACATCTTGCTCTCTCCGCTGGGTAGCACGCTCTCTCTGCAACCTGTCGAGGCAATGCCCACCTCTACCATGCGCGATACAGCACCGTCGCCAGTTACCGGCATCGGGGCGAAACGCACCGTCAACGATGCTGAAGCGCCCACGGCTGCAACCCCGCAGAAGATAGCGCGTGCGGTCGCCCCCCCCTCTCTGCTGGGCGAACAGCGCAACGCGGTGCCGGTACCTGAACCGCGTGTCTCCGTGCAGTCGCCCGCTGTAGTGGTCGAGGGCACACGTCAACCCGAAGTGCTGTTGCCCTCTACCGCACCGGCAGGGCAGAAGCTGGTGGTCCCGCAGATGATAGCGACGACGGCGCCGGCTGCTCCGCAGACGGTGTATGAAGTGCGCCGGGGCGACACCCTCATCGGCATCGCAAAGCGACACGGCGTTTCGCCAGAGGCGGTAGCAACTGTCAACGGCATCACCAACCCGAATCGTGTGCGCGCAGGGGATAAGCTGATTATCCCCGGTTCCACGTTCCAGGTGGTGTTTGACAACACGCGCATCGCCTTTGACGTTCCGCCGCGCGTGCAGGATGGTGTGCCGTTGGCGCCCTTCCGTCAGATATTCGAGCATACCGGCGGATGGCTCTACTGGTATCCCCAGTCCCGAACGGTGCGAGCGGTCAATGCCGAACGCGAGATCGAGCTCAAAATCGGGCAGCCTACTGCCCAGGTCAACAACCAGGCATTGCCGATGGAAATCGCACCTTTTATCGACCGGGGACGCACCATCGTGCCTCTGTCGTTCGTACGTGATGCTCTGGATGTCAAAATCCACTACGACCCGAAAACGGGCAACCTGCTTATCGAGAGCGAGAGGTAACGCAGCCAACTAAAGCATCGCCGGAGAGGGTTCCCTCTCCGGCGTTTTTCTTCACCAACCGAACCTGCCTTGCTAAACAATCCCTGCGATTTTCTCCTCTTTCTTGCCCGAATCGCTTTCCGATTTGCTCTCCGATGACGACTTGTCGGATTTTCGATAGTCAGTGATATGAAATCCCGGCCCCTTGAACAGGATACCAACAGGGTACAGCAATCGCCGCACTGTACCACCACAATGCGGACACTCCGTCAAAGGCGGTTCGGTAATACGCTGGAACTGCTCGAACTCCACCCCACAACTATCACATCTGTAGCCGTATGTAGGCATCTTTCACATCACCTCCGATAATATTATGACAACCTTTTGGGGAGGTGGTCAACCTTACCTGAAAAAATTGTG
>BEHS01000188.1 GCA_002898895.1 bacterium HR16
AAGCGCAACGGTGATAACATCTGGAATCGGTTCACCCGTGTGGACAAAGACTTCCCCGGCGAGTCGGAAGTGGGCAGTGTGCACTACGCACCCAACTCGCGCAGTGACTACGACTGGGATAACCCCGCCCCCGTCTGGAGCTATGCGGACGATTGGTTGACCTATCCCCACCTGCCGCGCAAGCGCAAGCTGATGAGCAATAAAGACTGGGGTTCTCTGCCGGGCGTGCCCGCCATCGTGCGACACCATAAATGGTGGATGGAGCGCATTCCCAAAGCGCCGGGCGTCACCGATGGCTTCGCCAACAACTGGTGGGAGTACATCGTGAACTACGACGAGGCAATCAAGAAGCTGCCCCCGCCGGGAGCGACCTTCCAGAAGGCGAAGGTGGCGATGTACGCGGAGTAAAAAGGATGGCGCCCTCGGAGGGATTCGAACCCCCGACGCCCTCCTTAGGACGGAGGCGCTCTGTCCACTGAGCTACGAGGGCGCATCCGCACCATTAGTGTAGCACGATTCGGCGGGGGTGTCAAGGTAAATCCGCCCACACCCCCGCCGATTTGCCCCCACGGAGCTAACCGTGCTATACTTTCCCCAAAGAGAAGAACATGGAGAGAAGTAACCGTGCGGCGAATGCAAACACCTCCTTCTATAGAGCGGGAATACCGTGGTATCTGGGTGGCTACCGTTGCCAATATCGACTGGCCCTCTAAACCCGGGCTGCCCTCTGACGCACAAAAGGCGGAGCTGATAGCGATACTGGACAGGGCGGCGGAGCTGAAGTTCAACCTCATCGTGCTGCAGGTCCGCCCCGCATGCTCGGTGCTGTACGATTCAAAGATAGAGCCGTGGTCTGAGGTGCTCAGCGGCACGATGGGCGAACCGCCGGAGCCTTACTATGACCCCCTCGCCTTCGCTGTGGAAGAGGCGCACAAACGAGGTATGGAGCTCCATGCATGGTTCAACCCCTATCGGGCGAGACACCCTTCCGAGAAATCGGAGATACATCCCCAACACATCAGCAAGCGACGCCCCGACCTGGTCAAACAGTACGGGCGATACCTCTGGCTGGACCCGGGCGAACCCGATGTGCTGGAGCACTCCCTCGCGGTGATGCTGGAAGTGGTCAAGCGATACGATGTGGACGGCGTGCATATCGACGACTATTTCTACCCCTACAAGGAGCGCGACGAGAAGGGCAACCTGCTGGACTTCCCCGACGAACCCAGCTGGCAACGTTACCGACGCTCCGGCGGCAAACTGAGCCGGGATGACTGGCGCAGGCAGAACGTAGACCGCTTTGTGGAAAAGGTCTACCGCGAAATCAAGAGCACCAGACGCTGGGTGAAGTTCGGCATCAGCCCGTTTGGCTTGTGGCGACCGGGTTACCCACCGCAGGCGCGAGGATTCGACGCCTACGCACAACTCTACGCCGACTCGCGCAAGTGGCTGATGGAAGGCTGGTGCGACTATTACGTGCCACAGCTGTATTTCAAGATAGACCATCCGAACCTCAGCTTCCCTGTGATGCTCAGGTGGTGGGTGGAGCAGAACAAACAGGGCAGGCATGTTCTGGCAGGCAATTTCACCAGCAAGGTGGCGGATGGTAGCAACGGCGCGTGGGATGCGCAGCAAATCGCCGAGCAGATACGCCTGACGCGCAAGCAGGCGGGCGCAGTGGGCAATATCCACTTCAGCGCGCGGGCGTTCGTGCAGGATAGAGGGGGCATCTGCAAGCTGATTCGCGACCTGCACGCGCAACCTGCGCTGATTCCCCCCTCGCCCTGGCTCAGCCGTTCCAAACCGCACACCCCAACGGTGCAGGCTGCCCGTCTTGTGGATGGAGCAATCCAGCTCCAGTGGAAGGCTCAGGGAAGGCATCCCGTCGCATGGTGGGTGGTTGCCTATCGCAACAACGGTGAATGGACGGTTCAGGTCTTGCCCGCGCACAGCGAGGAGTACACCCTGCCTCCGGCGGCAAACCTCGCCTTTGTCAGCGTGGTAGACCGCTACGGCAACCAGAGCGACTGGGCTCCGGCAGAGGTGACGGGGTAGATACATGCACGATTGAACTCGCTAGCCGGCGCAGGCTGGCTTTGTTTGTGGAGGAACGGCTTTAGCCGTCAACGTGAAATCAGCGCCTCATACACCTCCAGAGTCTGTCTCGCCGACTCTTTCCACGAGAAGCGGGCGGCTTGCCGGAAGCCGCGCTGGCGCATTTGCTGGCGAACCCACTCGTTGGTCAGCACCGTGTGCAGAGCCTGCGTCCAAACGACGGGGTCGTTTGGGGACAGGAGCATTCCCGCCTCGCCGACCACCTCACGCATCACCGAAATATCGCTCGCCAGCACAGGACAGCCGCACTGCATCGCCTCTAACGGCGGTAAGCCGAAGCCTTCGTACAAACTGGGATACATCAGCGCGTCGGCGGCGGAGTAAAAAGCAGGCAGGTGCTCATCGGGCACATAACCGGTGAGGATGGTGCGCTCCCGCACCTTCCACCGAACAAGCGCCTTCTGCAGATCTTCCACTCCCCACCCCGCTTTGCCCACAATCACCAGGCGATGCGGCAGATTGCCCGGCAATACCGCCTGCGCGAACGCCTGCACCGCCAGCGGGAGGTTCTTACGCGGTTGCAGCACTCCTACCATCAACACGAAAGGCGTTTCCAGACCGTAGTGCTGGCGCAGGGTTTGTTCTGCCGTTGCATACTCCACCGGTTGCATCCGCTCGTCCGCCGCGTTGGGTATTGCCACCACCTTCTGCTCAGGCAGGCGGTATACGCGCAGGATGTCCCGCCGACTGCTCTCGGAGACGGTAATCACCCTCGCGGCGCGACGCATAGACGGCGGTACGGTGAGGTTCAACAGCAGGCGGTGCTTCAACGGGAAGCAGTGGGGCATCAGGCGGAAGGAGATGTCGTGTACAGTGGTTACCACCGGCATCTGCAGGCGTGCGGGCACGGTGTACTGCACGTGAGCCACGTCCGCGCCGTCCGCATTCGCAGCGTCGGGGAACAGTTTCCAGCTCCACCAGCGCAGGTTGTGAGCGGGGATAACCCGCTGCTTCAGGCGGTCATCGCCGGGCAAGAGGGGGTCGGTAATCGGTGCGTGCGTGTACAGCAGGATTTCGTGCTCGTGCTCCAGCGCGCACAGCCCGCGCACCAGCCCCAGCCAGTAGGTGCGGTCGCCTGTATACGCTCCGGTGAGGCATCGGGCGTCAATCGCGATGCGCATCGGCGAACTCATAAACGATTCCCCAGCGAAGTCCTCTCATGCTGACCGCAATCGCTCCGGCGTGCAGGCATTGCATGGCGGTTAGAGCGATGAGTGCACCCGCGTGCAGCACCGGGGCGCGTTCCGGCTCGATGCCGGGCAACCTTCGGCGTTCCGCGAGGGGCAGGGCGCATAGCCGGTCCGCCAGCGATTGCATCTCCGCCAGCGTTAATGTGGCGCCGTGCACCCGCTCGGGATGATATTCGGGAGAACCCGCATGAAGCGACGCCAGATTCACGAAAGTTCCCCCCACGCCGACGAGGTATTCGCTTGCGCCAAGGGGCTTCTCGTTTCGCAGGTGCTGCTTCACCGTCTCCTGCAGGGCGCGAATCTCTTCGGCGGTGGGCGGGTCGGAATGCAGATGCGCTTCGGTCAAACGCACCGCGCCGATGGGGTAGCTGTGACTGGTTTCCAACACACCTCCGCATCCGCGGCTCACCTCGGTACTGCCTCCGCCCACATCCAGCATGGTCAAACAATCCGACCTCTGCACGAACAGCGGGTCCTTTGCCACACTGAGGTAACTGAGATACGCCTCCCGTTCGCCGGAGATAACCTCTACCGACAAACCCATCTGCTCACACCTCTGCAGGAACTCAGGCGCGTTTTGCGCCTTGCGCAGCACCTCCGTGCCGACGGCGATGATGGTGTCTGCCTGCAGCTGGCGGGCTTCTTCCAGCAGGCTGTGCAGGGCATGGAGCGAGCGCTGTATCGGCTCCTCGGAAAGCCTGCCGGTGGCGTTCAAGCCCTCTCCCAATCGCGTGATATGGCTGCGTTCGCACAGAGTGCGTATCTCTCCGTCCTGCACCTCAGCGACCGTTAGCAGAATGGAGTTCGTGCCGATATCGATGGCAGCAATCCTGGGCATAGTCCGTTACGTCCACAGAGAACATGTAGCCTATTGTATCGTATGACAGAGCCTCTATCAAGAGGCACGATGCCGATTCCACCTATTGCACCCCTTGACCAACACAGGATACAATAAACTATCCCAAAGGGGGAGGTGCAACAGGGTGGTCCACTGGCGGAGATTCACTGAGCGTGCTCGCCGCGTCATTTATAACGCCCAGGAAGAGGCGGGGCGTCTGGGCGAAAACTACGTGGGCACCGAGCACCTGCTGTTAGGGCTGCTACGCGAGAGCGATAGCACGGCAGTCAGGATGCTTCAGCAGCTGGGGGTAAGCCTGAGCCAACTGCGTATGGAGGTCGAGCGACAGATTTCGCGGGGCGAGGCCCGGGTCGGGCAGGAGACGCAGCTCACCCCCCGCGCTAAGCGAGCGATTGACCTCGCCTATGACGAAGCGCGTCACCTCAACGACAACTACATCGGCACGGAGCATCTATTGCTCGGCTTAATCCGTGAGGGAGAGGGGCTGGCAGGAAGGGTGCTCAAGCAGATGGGAGTAGACCTGGATCGCACGCGAGCTGAGGTGAGGAAATTGAAGGGAGAAAAGGAAGTGTCCCCCGCACAGGTGACGATTTCGCGAACGGACGTGCTGCGCGGTTTGAAGGGGCGTGACCTGCTGGGCATCAACGACCTCACCTCCGAAGAGTGCATCGCTCTTCTGCAGCTGGCAGCGGAGATGAAGCAGACCACCCGCGCAGGCGCAGAGGTGGTTCGCTGGAAACGCCCGCACCTGCTGGCGATGATTTTCGAGAAGCCCTCCCTGCGCACGCGCTTCACCTTCGAGGCGGCGATGGTGCAGCTGGGCGGGCATGCGATTTACCTCTCGCCCAACGAAATCGGGCTTGGCAAGCGCGAGAGCGTGGCGGACGTGGCGCGCAACCTGGAGCGGTGGTGTCAAGCCATTATGGCGCGGGTGTTCGCGCACCAGACGCTGGTGGAGCTGGCGCAGAACGCGCAGGTTCCGGTGATTAACGCGCTGAGCGACCTCGAGCACCCCTGCCAGGCGTTAGCCGACTTCCAGACGCTGATTGAACACAAGGGCGAAGCGAAAGGCAAGCATCTGGTGTTCGTGGGCGACGGCAACAACGTGGCGCACAGCCTGATGCTGCTGGCGGCGAAACTGGGCACGCACTTCACCATCGCCTGTCCGGAAGGCTACGAGCCAAACGAGCGCATCCTGTCTCTGGCACGGGAAATCGCCGCCGCAACCGGCGCGTTGATTACGGTCATGCGCGACCCGAAGGAGGCGGTGCGCACCGCCGACGCCATCTATACCGACGTGTGGGCGAGCATGGGGCAGGAGCACGAGGCGGAACAGCGCAAACAGGTGTTTATGCCCTATCAGGTGAACGCGGAGCTGCTGAAAGCGGCGAAGCCGGGCGCGATTGTGATGCACTGCCTGCCCGCCCATCGCGGAGAGGAGATTACCGACGAGGTGATAGACGGGGCGCAGTCGGTGGTGTTTGACCAGGCGGAGAACCGTCTGCACGCGCAGAAGGCGGTGCTTGCTGCGCTGATTGGGGACTGGTAGCCATGCCGCTGGTGAGCGTGGTGCTGACCAGTTACAACCACGCCGTTTACCTGCCGCAGGCGATAGAGAGCGCGCTGGGGCAAACGCTGGGGGACATCGAAATCGTCGCCATTGACGACGCCAGCACGGACGGCTCACCCGAAATCCTGCAGAGATACGCCGACCGAATACGTGTGGTGCTCCACGAAACCAATCGTGGCACGTATGCCACCCTCAACGAGGGCATCGCGCTCACCGGTGCGCCGTACATTGCCATCCTCAACTCGGACGATGTGTGGCTGCCGGACAAGCTGCAGAAGCAGGTAGCGGTGATGGAAAGCGACCCGCGCATCGGGCTGGTACATACCGGCTTTGGTGTCATCGACGCGCAGGGCAACCCGATAGAGGGCAACCCGCGGGGCATCCGCTTCCACCCCAACCCGCAGGGCGACCTGCTGGCGGAACTGCTCACGCGCAATCTGTTCATCACCTCCTCCGTGCTGTTTCGACGGGAATGCATCGAGCGGTGCGGCCGGTTTGAAGAGCATCTGTTCGGCATGGGCGACTGGGACCTGTGGCTGCGCATCGCCGAGCACTACTCCATCGGCTATGTGCCCGAGCCGTTGACCCTGTACCGCCTTCACGGGCAGAACACCATGTACCAGAGCGAGCGGATGCTGGCGGACGACCTGTGGATTCACGAAGAGCGCATCCGCAAGCGCATTCCCGACCTGCTCAGGCATGACAGCTGGCGGATGCGACGCGCCATCGGCGTTGCGCTCGCCGCGCTGGGGGTGATTTACAGCAGGATGGAACGGCGAGACAAAGCCCGCGAGGCGTTCTTGCAGAGCCTGCGCTACCACCCGTGGCGATTGAAGACGTGGTTGCGGTTGCTGGGTTCACGGTTGTAGAGGTGCTTGACTCTCAAGTCGACTTGAGGGTGTAAAGTGATTGCGGAGGAATTTCGGAATGCGCATCGGCGAGCTGGCAAAACAGACAGGAGTGCGAGTATCTACTCTGCGGTACTACGAGCAGATAGGCTTGCTTTCTGCACAGCGTAGCGAGTCCGGATACCGTCAGTTCGCACCGGAGGCTGTGCAGCGAGTCCAGTTTATTCTTCATGCCAGGTCACTGGGCTTCACCTTGCGCGAGATACGGCGCATCCTGAATCTACCATGTGAGGATGGTAGCCGTTGTGCGCGGGTGGCACGTATGATGGAGCGCAGGGTAGCAACGATAGAGAAGAAGATAACCCTCCTTCAGAGTCGGCGTAACGCCCTGCTTGAGGCTCTGGCTCGCTGGCAGACAGGCAACACCGACTACTCGTCCGATTGCGCTATTCTGGATTCCGCTTACATCTCTTACAGGAGGTACAGGCAAATGGCTCGCGTTATCGAGGTTTTTACGGCTGGCTACCCTCTATGCGACGAAACGCTGAAGCGAGTGCGCCAGGCGGTGCAACCCTGCGGATGCACTGTGGTGGAACGGTCGCCTGCCGGACCTGAAGCTCAGCAGTACGGCGTTCGTGCTGTACCCACTATCGTGGCAGACGGGCAGGTTATTTTCACCGGCGTCCCGACGCAGGAACAGGCGATAGCTTTGCTCAGGCGTTAGGGTTCAGCCTGCTGGGGGGCGAGCCTCACGATGACCCGAGGCTGCTCCCTACCTCACCCGCGCGAAGCGCAACTTGCCCACGCGAATCACCGCGCCGTGTAGAGAGGCGACCTCTATCTCCTCGTTGGGGTCGGCATGGCGCACGCCGTTGATTTCCACCGCTCCCTGCTGAATCAGGCGTCGTCCTTCGCTGTTACTGCTCACCAGCCCCAGCGCGGAGAGCAGGCGCGGCAACCACACCTTGCCGTCCTTGATGATGTCCGTCGGCACATCGTATTCGGGCATCTCTTC
>BEHS01000189.1 GCA_002898895.1 bacterium HR16
AGACAAACACAGAAAAACATGGAAAATACGGCAGTTGAATGCCACAGCATAGCCGTTCAAAGACGTTTATAGACAATAATGGAGCAGGAAGCCCAACCTAATAATCTGCCCATCATCCAGATAGGTACGGATGGGGGATATCTGCCCTCGCCGGTTGTTTTGCGCGAGTTAACCCTCGCTCCCGGTGAGCGGGCAGATGTGGTTATCGACTTCAGCAGGATGGCGGTTGGGGCACGGATACTGCTGATGAACGGTGCGAAAGCGCCTTACCCGAACGGTACGCCACCTGATCCCCGAACCACAGCACAGGTAATGCAGTTTCGCGTGGTTCCCCTGACCACACCTGATACCAGCGTCATCCCGGCGGTGCTTAACACCATCCCCACTCTTACGCCTGACTCGCCCAAGCGAACACTTACCCTGGTCGAGCTGATGGGTCCCGGCGGACCGCTTGCCATGTACCTGGACGGCAAGCGGTGGGATGCGGCGGCATCGGAGATGCCTCATGTGGGGTCTACCGAGGTGTGGGAGATTGTCAACCTCACAGCGGACACCCACCCGATACATCTGCATCTGGTGCAGTTCCAGCTCCTGAACAGGCAGAGGTTTCAGGTGAACAAATACCTGAAGGCGTATATGATGCAGAATCCTAAGCTTCCGACGGATGCGCCCGCGAATCCACCTATCGACCCCTATTTGCAGGGCAAGCCTATGCCGCCCGCACCGAACGAGAGAGGCTGGAAGGATACCATTCAAGCGCACCCGGGCGAGGTCACGCGCATTGTTGTGCGATTTGCACCGATAGACGCTTCTCAGAGCACGCCGGGTGTGAATCTCTATCCGTTTGACCCAGCTGCCGAACCGGGCTACGTGTGGCATTGCCACATTCTGGAGCATGAAGACAACGAGATGATGCGTCCGCTGAAGATTCAGCCATAGCCACAGTGGGGCGAGCCGCTGCCGGCTCGCCCCGCCCCCCCAGTTGACTTCCTCCGCACAATCCCGCAAAATGTAAGCAACATCCTGTGGCAGAATGGAGGAGCAGTTACCCATGCGACGATGGTTTTTTGCGATAACGGGGGTCGTGCTGTGGTACGTTCTTGGTACAGCCTGGGCATCGGTCTCGAAGGTCAGCATTCTGGTGCAACTGGAAGACCCCTCCCAAAACGTGTTGACAATGGAGTATACCTTGCAGGGCATCGACTCGGATACGTTGACCATCGCGATACCCACATGGACGCCCGGCTGGTACCAGACAATGCCTTATAGCGAGGGCATTCGTGATTTGCAAGCAGAGAACGAACGGGGAGAACCGCTGACGGTACAGTCTGTCAACCACTACAGCTGGCAGGTGGATACCGGCGGTGCGCAAACTGTGCGCTTGCGGTATCACGTGCTGGCGCGTGATGAGGGAATGGGCTTCTTTGGCGTGGCGATGGGACCCCATTACGCCTATATCAACGGTGCTGCCGCCTTCGTGTACGAGATGGATTCCAAGAAAGCACCCCACGAGGTGCGCTTCCGATTACCTGTGGGGTGGCAGGTGGCGACCGCGATGGATTTTGCCGCGCAGAGCGAGCAGAGACCGTTCGGGGACGTTCGGGATACTTTTGTGGCTCCCAACTATGATGAGCTGATAGACAACCCTATCCAGATGGGGCGGTTTGAGGTGCGAGAGTTTCGCGCACGGAACGTGCCGATGCGAGTGGTGTTCGCCTCGGAGACAGGAAACATCCTGTGTAACATGGAGCGAGTAACGACGGACTTCCAGCGTATCGCCAGCGCAGGCATTGACCTGTTTGGTAGTGCCCCGTTCAAGCGTTACCTGTTCATCATCCACCTGAGCGGCAGAGGGTTCGGCGGTGGGCTGGAGCATTTGAACTCGACAGTGTTAAACGTGCCCGACAGACGCGATTTGAACATCAATGGGCTGGCGGCGCACGAGTATTTCCACGCATGGAACGTCAAGCGTATCCGCCCCAGGGTGCTGGGACCGTTTGATTACACCCAGCCGGTGCGCACCCGTGCGCTCTGGTGGTGCGAGGGAGTAACAGACTACTACGCCACCGTATTGCTGGTGCGTTCCGGGCTTATCGGCGACCGTGCCTTCTGGCAAGAGATGGAGCGAGAAATCCTCACACTGGAGAACAACCCTGCGCGGGAGAGGATAGCGCTGGAAGAGGCGAGCTGGAACGTGTGGGAAGGCAACGGCATGGGCTACGGTGGCTTGAGCTACTACAATAAAGGGAAGGTGGTAGGATTCTTGCTGGATGTCACCATTCGTGGCCTCACCGGTAACCGCAAGAGTCTGGACGATGTAATGCGCTTCCTGATGGAGCGCTACGCTTACCCCAAGCCCGGTTTTGAAGAAGACGGTATTCTGCAGGCTATCAACCGGGTGGTGGCGCAGGATTTAAGCGCGTTGTACCGACGGATGGTCGCCAGCACCGAACCTCTGCCGTACGACGAGGTTCTGAAGTATATCGGTTTTCGTTTGGAACGTCAGAGCACCACCACAACGTATTTTGGCGTGACGAGCACGATAGATGCTGCGGGGCGCGTGATAGTACAGGCGGTGGATTCGCAAAGCCCGGCGTTTCTGATGGGGTTGCGAGCAGGCGATATCGTAGAGGAGATCGACGAACAACCTGCCGATGTGCGCATAGAGGACGTGGTCTCGCGCAAGAAGCTCGGCGACCCGATAAAGATAACCGTATGGCGTAGCGGGCGTGTAGTGGTAATGGAGGGCAAAATCGGTGGCGAGAGGCGTTACTCTATTCGATTGGTAGCCACAGACACTGCCGATGAATCGGTGCTACGGGTACGAGAAGGACTGTTGCGAGGCACAACGCGCGTTTCCGCTCAGGCACGATAAAGGGAGTAGGAACAGCTGATGCGCAAAACATTACGCTTCCTGTGGTATGTGGGACCGGTGATAGCGTGGATGGCGGTTATTTTCGCCATGTCCACCGAATTGGGTTCAGCAGCCTATACGGCGGGGTTGCTCTACAAATTGCTGCAGCGATTGCTCCCTGACTGGTTGGCGCAGGCGACGCCGGAGGAGCTATTCGCTCTGCATTACTGGGTGCGGAAGGGGGCGCATTTCACCGAGTACTTTATCCTGACTCTGCTGGCGTACCGTGCCTTCCGCTATGGCGAGGCGTGGCGACACTGGCGCGCGTTGGGTTTTTCGGGCAGCTTTAGCATTCTGTATGCCTTCACCGATGAGTTCCATCAGGTGTTTGTCGCCTCGCGGGGACCATCCTTGCGAGATGTGGGCATCGATGCGCTGGGGGCGATGACGGGTTTTGTGCTGCTGGCGGTTCTCTACGCCTGGCAGAGTGTGCGCGAGGCGATGCACACCGGCTCGGCGCGAGCAGTTACTCGCGCGACCGACTGACTTCGTCGCGCACACGGCGCACAAAAGCGGAGTCGTACGCCCCCAGCCTGCCCGCTTTGCGGTAGTGCGCCGCAGCGTGTTTCACCATACCCATCCGCCGGTAGGTGTCTGCCAGCAGATAGTGGTAGCTCGGGTTGTCGGGGTTCAGGCGAATCGCCTGACGGAAGGCGGACGCGGCTTTGGGCAGGGAGCGGGTATGCAGATACATAATGCCCAGACAGGCACTATAGTAATCGTCGTACGGGGCAAACACGGTGGCTAATCGCATTTCGTAAGCTGCCTCTTCGTAGCGCCTGAGCCGGGCGAACATGTCTCCCAGTGCATAGTGGTAAAACGCATCGGAGCTGGCTGTCTGCACGCAGAGCATCATCTGTTCGATGGCTTCGCGTATCTCGCCGTGCTCAAACAGCGTCTTGGCGAGTCGATAGCGATAAAACGGGTTTTGCGGGCTGAGGTCCACCGCCTTTCGGTATTCCGCAATCGCGACCTTCAGCAATCCGTATCGGCGGTATACCTCGCCTAATCGGAAATGCGGCTCTGCTCTTCTGGGATGACTGCGCGCTGCTTTGCGGTAATGGCGCACCGCTTTGAAGGACATATCTGCCAGCAGGTAGGCGTCGGCGATGCGCAGATGGGCGTCCAGCGATTCGGGGTCTGCCTGTATCATGCGCCGATACGCGCTGATAGCCTCTTCCACCAGCCCCTGCGCCAGGTGTTCGTCGCCTTCTCTGGCGGCTTCATCTGCCTCTTCGGGGGCGATGTCGCTTTCCATATCCATGCTCTGGATGTCGTTTTCAACCATCGCCTCCAGGCGCGCCGCCTCCTCTGGCGTGAGCGACTCGATCTCCAGCAGGTCTATCTCATCCAGCCACAGGTTTGGGTCCTTGTCCAGCTCGTATGGGTATTCCATCTCCATTTTCTACACCACCGTCGCGACCGTTCCGATAGTAATCATGGCATTTCTGCGCTTTGGCACGAGTACTCACACCATTGCATTAAACCAGAAGAGCCTCACTTGTGTCAAGCATACGTTAATGGATGAGAGGGGGAGAGGAAGCAGAAGTCCCGAATCCCCGTGATTTTACCTGTTTTAACCGAAAAAGTTGCAAAATTTTTGGTTCAAGAGGGGGTTTACCCTCAAGAATGGTACGATTCTTGCATTATGTATAAGTGGGGGGAGAAACGGGGCGGTAGACCCCGTGCTAGATAAAAGGGTAAACTGATTGGGGTTCGCTTGTCCATGATGCAATGAAGGAGTGAAGTGCATGGAAGTAGATATGGCAGGTCAACAGCAAGCGGCGTCTTCGGTAGATCGTCGACAGATGGTGCTGCTTTTTGCCTCGGCAGTTCTTTTCATTGGTTTCTTTGCGCCGAGCTTATCCTTTCTCGTCGACCGGTGGTCGCACAGTGACGAGTTCTCACATGGGTTTCTGGTGCCGCTGGTCAGCCTGTTCTTACTCTGGCGAAAGCGGGAGGTGATGCGCCAAACGCCCTTGCAGGTATGCTGGTGGGGTCTTCCGGTTCTGGCAATAGGCTTGCTGATGCAGGTCGCCAGCGAGTGGGCGTCGGTGACGTTTCTCAAGGCGCTGGCGGTTCCGGTGGCGCTGGGAGGAATGGCATGGTATTTGGTGGGCACGCGCATGATGCGCGTAGTGCTCTTTCCGTATCTCTTCCTCTACTTTGCGGTGCCCTGGCCCGACTTCGCCATCGAACTGCTCAGCGTGCCGTTACAGCACTTCAGCGCGGCGGCGTCCACGATGTTGCTCGGCCTGGCAGGCGTGCCCATCGAACGGGAAGGAGTGCATATGTGGACACCCCGCTTCGATGTGGAGGTCGCCGTGCCATGCAGTGGCATCCGCTCGATGGTGGCGATAGTGGGTATTGCTGCTCTGGTCGGCTACCTGACGCAAGGCAAGCCGTGGGCGAAAGGGGTAGTGTTCCTCTCCGGCATTCCGATTACGATGCTGGCGAATGTGCTTCGCATCGCCGCGATAGTGGTGATGGGACATTACGTGAGCCATGATTTCGCCATGACCTTTTTCCATGACTATTCATCGCCGTTTCTCTTTTTTATCTCTGCATTAAGCCTTCTGGGCGTCAAAAAAATGGTGGAGAAGGTATAATGAGAAAAGACTATCGTCCGAACTACTGGGTCATCATCGCAATGTTTCTGCTGGCGTGGGGCATGGTGGTGTATGCCCGACAGGCGGAGAATCGCGTCGTGACATTTCCGATCGATACCGGTCAGGTGCCAGCGACCATCGCGGGCTTTCATCAGGTGGAACAACAGGATTTGGACGACCTGTCTAAACAGATGCTGACGCCCGACGCTTATATTGTGCGGAATTACGCGGATGCACAAGGGTATCCTGTCAACGTGCTGGTGATATACGGGCATCAGAAGAACACTTTTCACTCACCGGGCTACTGCCTGCCCGGTGGGGGATGGGCTATACAGAAGAAAGAAGTGGAACGAGTGCCGGTGGTCGCGCCGGATGGCAGGCAGTATGAGGCGGAGATGAACCGCTTCCTGCTGCAGAAAAACGAGCAGAAGCAGGTGGTGTTGTATTGCTTCATAGAAGGAGGGCGCGTGACACCGAGCATCTTCCGGCATAACTGGTATCTTCTGCAGGACAGGCTGTTGCATCGTCCCGCGATGGGGGCGTTGCTACGAATTATCGTGCCCGTTGCCGATAATGAGGAACAGGCAGCGGAAATCGCGCGGTCGTTCGCGCGGGAGCTGGTGCCCATTGTGCAGCACCAGCTGGTCGGGAAGCAAGCGAACCATACTAAGGAGTGAGTGAGGCGTATGAATTCGGTCATCATGAGCGAAGCGAACCAGAATCAGTGGGACTTCTGGCGGATATATCGCATCCTGCGCAAGCGGGTATGGCTGATACTGGCTGCGGTCATCATCACCGTCGGCACGGCGGTAATCGGCTTGCAGTTTTTCGGCAGGCAGTACATCGCCTACCGCTACGTGCAGCCTTCGGAGAGTATTTTGCGCCCGCCTGGAGATACAAGGTCATCCGAAGAACGCGGGGCGCGTGACCGCAAGCTGGCAACGTTACTGCAGCTGGCGAACTCGCCGGGCGTAGTAGAGATGGCGATGAATCAGACGTACGCGGACGTGGCTATGCCTAACGAAACAGTATCTCCAGAGAAAGCGGGCGTTGCTGTGCTGAGCGATGTAGGGCTTACTCGTGAAGACATCGCCCAAATGCGCCAGAAAGGGCAGATAGAGGCGCAAATCAACAGCGCTCCCGGCGAGGGTGGACGCGTCAATACCGACCTTATTGTGTTCACCGCGAAAGCGCCCAGAGTGGAGCAGGCAAAGGCGATTGTCGATACCTTCACCGTGGCGTTTAAGAAGTTTTACGAGGAGTACAGCCGCCAGAGTCTGCGCAGTAACGTGAACTTCCTGAAACGGGAGCTGGAAAACGCCCGCAAGCAGCTGGAGTCGAAAGAAAAAGCGCTGAAGGAGTTACGGCGCCAGAAGGGGATAGTGGACCTACAGTCTGCAGTGCAAGGCGATTATTCTATACTTACTCCTTTACGTAAGCAGGTGGAGGATTATCAAACACAACTCGCCTCCACCCGTTCGCTGCTGGCAGAAAAGCGCCGACAGTTCGCGCAGACGCCCGAGACGCTTCCCGACCCCGTCGCCAAGACCGCTGCTGCGCAGGCACTGGAAAAAGAGCACGCAGACCTTATGGCGCAGTACTACAGCATGAGAGGTACCTACACTGAAGAGAACCCGATCATGCAGCAGCTGCAACGGCGCCTTCGTGAAGTAGAAGCCAAGCTGAAGGAAGAAGAGCAAAAACGTCCGCGCATCACAAATACCGCCTATCTATCGCTGCGTGATGAAATCCGGTCTCTTGAAGCCAAAGAGAAGGAGCTGGCAACTGCTTTAGCTCAAGCGAACGCGCAGGTTGCCAAATACGAGCAGCGTCTCTCTAACTATCAGGGGCTTGACGTGGACCTTCAGGCAGCTACTGCGGATTACCAGCTGGCGCTGGATAGCTACAACCGGTTATTCAATCAGTATCAGGCGGCATTGCTCAACCTGAATGCGAACACCGAGAGCTTTATTACGCTGATGGGAGCAACCGCCGTGGAGGGACCCGTCCGTGCCGGCCCCAACCCCATGCAGGTAATTATCGCGGCGATACT
>BEHS01000190.1 GCA_002898895.1 bacterium HR16
CCACAACGATGGTTTGAACATCGGGTGCGCTGACGGGCACGCACAATGGGTGAATGAAGTGCGGGCAGAGGAGTTCATCTGGCAGCCTTAATGACTCGCGGAACAACCGCACCTCTCGGGCTCTCGCCGGACCGCAAATCTCCTCCTCGCGTGCGGAGAGGGGGGAAGGTAGTCTGGTTCGCCCTCCAGAGGAACTTCGTTAATGAGGCAAACCGTTCTCACACGAGCGACTTGCCCGTGGTGGTGCACACCAGCTTGCCATGTTTGATCCCCTTCATGCTGATAAGCTGGTCCGCGATGGCTCGTACCTCTTCGGCGGAGCCCCGTACCACCACCACTTCCATGCAGTTGTGTTCATCCAGATGCACGTGTGTGGTGCATACCACCGCGTCCATAGCCCGATGCTGTAGTTGGGTTATCTTGCGTGAAAGCTCCCGCGCTTCGTGGTTATACACAATGGTTACCGTGCCGACCACCTCGCCGGCGTCGCTCTCCCATTCGCTCTCCACAAGCGCGTCGCGCATGAGGTCGCGGATTGCCTCCGACCGATTTTGATATCCCTTGACTTGTATGAGGCGGTCGAAGGCGTCAACCAGATCCGCAGGTATGGAGACGCCAAACCGCTTCAGTTTCGCCATTGTGTAGCACCTTTGTGCGTATTATAACACGCCATCCGTGCTAACATCAACCGAAGCCAGTCATTCTCAAATCTTATTCTTGGGGGAGGGCGAAACTCCTGCCGGAAGGTTAGCCCCCCGTGGTCCTTCCGCAAGCCCAGGAGCTCGCCATCCCCAGGTTTGAACAGAGTACTACACCGTCGCCTCTGACATGAAGTTGTATCCGCTCTCGCCGTGCAGGGTGAGGTCAAGTCCGGCTACCTCTTCTTCTTCCCTCACGCGCAAGCCCATCAGCGCGTCCAGCACTTTGAGTATCACGGCGGTCACTGCGGCAGCGTATAGCCAAGTGGCACCGATAGCCAGAACCTGCACGTTGAACAGGGAGAAACCGCCGTATATCAATCCGTCTGCTCCTGCGGGGTTCACCATTTTGCTGGCGAACACGCCGGTGAGCAGCGCGCCGGTGGTTCCGCCGACGCCGTGGATGCCGAATGCGTCCAGCGAGTCGTCGTAACGCAGGCGCGGTTTCACGATCACCGCTCCGTAGCACACCGCACCGGCGATAAGTCCGATAATCAGGGCGGATTGGGGGCTGACGAACCCGGCGGCTGGGGTTACAGCAACCAGCCCGGCGACACAGCCGGAGACCGCTCCCAGTGCGCTGGGTTTGCGTCGATGTAGCCACTCCACGATAATCCACGACAGCGTAGCGGCTGCCGAGGCGATATGTGTGGCAACGAAAGCGGACGCTGCCAACCCGCCTGCGGTAAGCGCACTGCCTGCGTTGAAGCCGAACCACCCAAACCACAGCAACCCCGCGCCCAGCACGGTGAGGGTCAGATTATTCGGTAGCATCGGTTCGCGCAGGTACCCGAGTCGCGGGCGCAGCATCAGCGCGGCTACCAGTCCCGACACGCCACTGCTGATATGCACCACCGTGCCGCCGGCAAAGTCCAGCGCGCCCATGTTGCGCAGCCATCCGCCAACGCCCCATACCCAATGGGCAACGGGCGCGTACACCAGCGTCAGCCAGCATATCACGAAAACCACGAAAGTAGAAAACTTCATCCGTTCGGCGATGGCGCCGCTGATGAGCGCGGGGGTGATGATGGCAAACATCATCTGGAAAGCCATGAACACCGCATGGGGAATGGTGGCGGCATAGTCGGCATTCGGCTCCTGCCCCACGCCGCTCAGGAAAGCCCACACCGGTTTGCCGATGAACCCGCCAAGGCTGGGACCAAAAGCCAGTGCGTAGCCGATCACCGCCCAGTGCACGGTCGCTACCGCAAGGATGGTGAAACTGTGCATGAGGGTGCTGAGCACGTTTTTCTGGCGTACCATGCCCCCGTAGAACAGCGCCAGCCCCGGCGTCATCAGCATCACCAGGGCACACGAGACCAGCATCCAGGCGGTATCGCCGGTATCAATCTTGCCGGCAGCATCTTGTGCCGCCGCTCTGGTGGTCGCTGCCATCCCGGCAAGTGCGATAGCCATCAGTCGCTTCCATAACATGAGTCGATCCCTCCGTTTTCTTTTCTGGTGAGATGTTGCGAATGGATGCGACCACTTCGTTGGGGAGATTGCGCCCGAACAAGGCGCCGGGTACACACTCACTGTGGCTGGTTGCGGCGGCAATGCCCTGAAGAAGATTGAGGCAAACAACGACGGTTGCCCACGACACCGTTAGTTTAGCAGAAGAAAGGGTTTCTTGTCAAGGGCAACCGCCGCGCGCACCCGCTTCACAGCAACTCTTGATGATGGGTGATGACCTTCTCGAACGCCCGGGCGATTTGCTCTACCAGTCCCTCTGCCGGTTCGATAATCGGGCGGATGTGCAGGATGTTGCCTGCTACCTTTTCCGCCTGCGGGAAATCGCCGTCTTTGTATCCCTCAAACGGCGGTAACCCGAGGAACTCGCCGCCGAGTGGTCCTCTACCACGCCCCCACAGGTCGAAGCCCTTGCGGAAGATGGTCTTCTGGTGCTCCAGCTTTCTGCCATAGAGGGACACCGGCACTCCTTCCGCTTTCAACGCTTCTACAAATCGCTGTGCAGGCAGTCCGTGCAGCTGCTCAGGGTGATATACCAGCGGATGCCCTGTGTAGAATCCCGCCGGTTTGGCTTTGGGATAGGAACATACCGGTTCGATGCCGGGCATTCCCTGCAGAGCCTCGAATACCTTCTGCCGGAACTCAGTGCGTTTGGCGTTGCGGTAGTCCAGCGACTGCATGGTGACGTGGGCGATAGCCAGCGCAAGAGGATGCGCTCGCCATTTCTGTCCCAGCACCTGCGAGTCCAGCTCGCGGTACTCCGGCAGGGTCAGCTCTTCGGTGATGCCAGTGCGGTGCAGGTGGCAGTGTACCAGCATCCGCTCGTAATACTCGCGGTTATTGGTGGTGACCAGCCCGCCCTCGCCACCGCATATCGGCTTGCCGTAAGGAGGCGACCCCTGCAGGCTGAAACAGGTGACGTCGGAGATGTTGCCTACCTTCACCCCATCCCACTCTGCACCGTGTGCATGGGCAGCGTCTTCGATAATTGGGATGCCGTAGCGAACGCTGATGTCGCGCAGAGCATCCATCTCGCACACGTTGCCGAATAGATGGATGGGCACAATCGCCTTCGTGCGAGGCGTGATGCGTTTCTCGATATCGTCGGGGTCCGCCAGTAGCGTATGGGGGTCAATGTCGCAGAATACGGGTCGTGCGCCCATGTGCAACGCCCCACCATAAGTGCCGATGTAGCCCAGTGTGGGGGTAATAAACTCGTCACCGGGTCCGACTTTCACCGCGAAGAACGCGCTGGCAAGGGCAGTGGAACCGTGATTCACCGAGAGGCAGTACTGCGCCCCAACATACTGGCGGAACTGCTCTTCAAACTGTTTGGGGAGACCTGTGCCCGAACCGGACAGGAAGTCGGCGTCAATCAGCTCGCAGACAGCCCGTTTCATCTCCTCCTTAGGAGGCTGCCAGTGGTCCAGCACAGGTACCGAAACGGCTGGGTTTCCCCCATGCAAAGCCAGTTTATCGCTCATCGCGCCTCCTCCTGATTATGCGTATCAGCAATCGATTCGGCTGACGCTGTGCGATTCCTGCTAATGGGGGGATTACAGAGCGTCCGTGATGAGAACCACTATGCTACTGGAAGCAACTCTTCTTCCGTTGTGATGTAACCCACCGGTTTAACGCACTACTTGTATTACCGGAGCGATTCGGAGAACTACCGGAGGCTCTGCTTTTTGCGCTATAATACGGGTGAAACCTTATCGCGAAGGAGGGTGCTGACAATGGCAGCCAAGCGTATTTTAATGCTGGTTGGGGACTACGTGGAAGACTACGAGGTGATGGTTCCGTTTCAGGCGTTGCTGATGGTAGGGCATCAGGTACACGCGGTTTGCCCCGGTAAGAAGGCTGGCGAGAAGGTGCGTACCGCCGTGCATGACTTCGAGGGTGACCAGACCTACAGCGAGAAACCCGGGCACAACTTCGCTTTGAACTACACCTTTGATGACGTGAAGGCGGAGGAGTACGATGCGCTGGTCATTCCCGGAGGGCGCGCGCCGGAGTACATCCGCCTGAATCCGCGCGTCATCAATATCGTGAAACATTTTGCGGAGGCGGGCAAACCCATTGCCGCGATTTGTCACGGAGCGCAGCTGCTTGCCGCCGCAGGAGCATTGAAGGGCAAAAAGGCGTCTGCCTACCCTGCGGTGGGTCCTGAGGTGAACGAGGCGGGCGGCGAATACGTGGACGTCCCCGTTGACAAGGCGGTCGTGGACGGCAACCTGGTCACCGCGCCTGCATGGCCCGCACATCCCGATTGGCTGGCGAAGTTCCTGCAGGTGCTGGGTACGAAGATAGAACCATAGTGATTTGTTCAATCGTATCACCTCTGGTCACAACGGAGCGTGACCCTCCAACCCGGTTATCTGGAGGGACGCGCTCCGCCGCGTCCTGAACACGGTGGTCACGACGGAGCGTGACCCTCCACGGGGCGTTTTGAGTGGCTGAAACCGCGTGGTATAGTACAGGCAGGTGATGCAACATGGCAGCCGGACAACGCGCACCGGAAATCGTCTACCCGGAGTCGGATGGTCAGCCGATGGCAGAGAACACGAGGCAGCTGGAGGTTATCGTCTACCTGTACGACAACCTGCGCGCCCTCTTCGCCGACCGCGAGGACGTGTTCGTGGCGGCGGATTTACTGTGGTATCCTGTGGAGGGACATCCCGAAATCCGCACCGCGCCGGAAGTATTCGTTGCCTTTGGACGCCCGAAGGGACATCGTGGCAGCTACAAACAATGGGAGGAAGATAATATTGCGCCTCAGGTGGTGTTTGAAATCCTCTCACCCGGCAACCGCTATCGTCCTCTGCTGGAGAAGTTCCGCTTCTACGAGCGCTACGGAGTAGAGGAGTATTACCAGTACGACCCCGATTTCGGCATTCTGGAGGGCTGGATTCGCCGCAACGGCACGCTCGAGCCAATAGAGGAGATGCAGGATTGGGTGAGCCCTCGTTTGGGCACGCGGTTTACTCTCGAGAAGGGTGAGCTGGTGCTGTATCGTCCCGATGGGGAACGGTTCATCCCGTACGTGGAGTTGCGTCAGCGCATGGAGCAAGCAGAGCGGCGAGCACAGGAGGCGGAACAGCGGGCACAGCGTCTCGCTCAGCGTCTGCGGGAACTGGGTATAGAACCCGAAGAGGGCTAGTTCCCCTGCGCTCGCTCCCACTCTTGCTGCTGGCGAATCGCCTCCTCTAAGGTATCCAGGTCAGGTGATGGCTCCAGACGCGCCTTGCGGTAGTCGGGGTCGTTGGGGTCTTTCGCCTTCTCGGGGTCAAAGATACGCGGGTCCACCGGCAATGCTTTGTATGGCGTGAAGTCGGGCTCGGTGGTGAACATGTCCGCGAGGTCGTTTGCGGCGGCGTCGTACAGGTTCAGGTAGGGGATGCCCAGAATGAGGTACATCGTCTTCATGATGCTGGCGATACTGCTCTGACGGTGCGAGATGTAGCCGCGCTTCGCCCAGGGACTCACCACCAGCAGAATGCTCCGGTGAGCGTCCACATGGTCTATCCCGCTTTGCGCGTCGTCTTCGGTGACGAAAATCGCCATCTCTTTCCACCAGGGGCTGTGGGATAGTGCCTCGATAACCCTGCCCAGCGCGAGGTCGTTGTCCGCCATATAGGACTCCAGGTAGGGATAGCCTTTTTCGGGGCGGAGGCGGGCGCCGTGGTCGTTGGGCAGATAAATGTACAGGAAGCGGGGCAACGGCTCCCTGCCGGACAGGTACTTCTCGCGGAACTCTTTCAGGAACTGCTCCACACGGTACTGGTCTGGGATGTTCATATTGAATTCCGGATACTCGCGGCAAGTGTTCTGGAACAGCGCCATCGGCATGGGGATGTTCACCGGCAGACGCGCTCCGGTGGGCTTTGTGTCTTCGTCTTCCGAGATACCGGCGAACTCGAAGCCCTCGCCGTAATTACGGAAGGTTACCCCGTTGCGGTGCAGGTGTTCCCACATGGAGCCATGCTCCAGATAGTCCTCCGGGGTGAGTGCAGAGTTCGACTCGAAAAAGGCAAGCCGACCCGGCGCTTTGCTCCTGCGGAAATCCGCCCCTCCGCCGTAGCCAGCGGAGGTAACGGTCTCCACCCAGTGGTTGGGATAAACGCCAACCAGCCAGCGATGCCCGTCCGCCGAGTGGTCGCTATCCACATAGAAGTTATCGCTGGTGGCGAAACGCTGCGCCAGCGCGCGGTGGTTGGGCATCACGTTCACGCCTTCATGCTCGCCTACCTTGCGGTTGACGCCGAAGCGTGCCAGCGTGGGGTCGCCGTTGACGCCCGGCAGGTCGCCGAAAACCTCATCGAAGGTGCGGTTCTCCTTCGCGATAAACACCACATAGCGGATTTTGTCGGACGGCACTCCGGCAACAGCGGGCACAGGATGTCCTTTCGGTCGAATAACCTTGACCGGCACGAGGCCGTTGTTCTCCACCACCCGGTGGGTCAGCTCGCGTAACTCCCTGTCCGCAGGCACGTCCATGAGCGACACGGTGCCCTTCATCAGTCTGCCGATACTGCGCCCCTCCGGGCCGGGCGTGAAGTTTGCCCCACCGTTGGGTCCTGCGCCGAATCCCTTGGCGTTTGCCACGTACAGCCGCTTGCCGTCGGGTGACACGCATACCCGCGACGGATACCAGCACACAGGGATATGCCCCAGCACCTTGCCCGTGCGTGCATCCAGCACGCCCACCGCGTTAATGCCCGACTCTGCCACGTATAGACGCTTTCCATCCGGGGAGACCGCAAGACCGAACGGAGCGACACCGCGTAGATGGCGCAGGAAGGGCACAGGGGTTAACAGCGTACGCCACTTCCGGCGATGGGTGGCTATGTCGTATGCTTCCACCGTATCGTTGGTGGAGTTGCTCACGTATACCGTGTCCTTCGACACCGCCAGCGCGGCGGGCGCGCTACCCCCGATGGATTCGCCTACCAGCAAACCCGTCTTGATTTTAACCGCTACCTGCGGCTTCGTGGGGTCGGTAAGGTCTATGCCCCACACCGAGCAGGCTTCGGGCACGTTCGGGTCACCCAGGCCGGGCACGCGCCTGCCGTCCACTACCGTACCTTCCCTTGCCTCGCGGGATGGATAGCCAAAGGGCGGGAAGGGGATACCGCGCGGGTCGTCGCCCGGTCGAGTTTCGATGAGCGAGTACTGAAAAGTGCCGATGTTTGCCACGTACGCACGCGAACCGTCCCCTGTGAGCACCAGAGCGAAGGGGTTGCGCCCCACCCCCACCGAGGCAACAGGCTT
>BEHS01000191.1 GCA_002898895.1 bacterium HR16
GACTATGGATGCAATACCGAAGTCTTCACCAATGCCGACATGCTGGAGCTGGAGACGCTGGGACCGTTAAGCAAGATACCCGCTGGCGGCTCGGTGGAGCACGTGGAGCACTGGTTCCTGTTCAAGGCGGATGTGGGCGAGCAGGAGGCGGACATCGACGCGAAACTCATCCCGCTGGTGCAGCAAACGGAGAATCTGGTCAAATAGGCTCAAGAAGGCTCTTCTATTTCCCCGTCGTTTACCGATAATCAAGAATGTGAACGATAGGGATGCTCTCGGCATAAGAATATCGCGCGCAGTGGGGCTTCCGCCCCTGCCACATGTGACCGTGCAGGTCATGAAGCTGATAGATGACCCGCGCGCTTCTACGCGCGACTTCGAGCGGGTTATCACGCAGGACGCTGCACTGGCTGCGAAGGTATTGCGCATGGCGAACTCCGCATACTACGGCGGGAACGGTAGAATATCTACTGTCAGCCGCGCTATCGCCGTGCTGGGCATGAACACCATCCGCACCATCGTGATGTCGTTGACCTTCCATGCGATGGTGCACGCTCGCCAGCGTAAGTCGCGGTTCAACCGGCAGGAGTACTGGCGGCATTCTCTGGCAACCGCCATTGCGGGCAGGGTGCTGGCGCGCCTGAAACGCTCCAAATGGGACGAGGAGGTGTTCCTCGCCGGGTTGCTGCACGACATCGGCAAACTGATAGCCGACCAGTTCCTGCCCGAGGAGATGGAGGTGTTCATCTCGCGCAGTATGGAAATCACTTCCGGCACAGTGGAAGAGGTACTGGCGCTGGAGTCGAAGGTGCTGGGCTTCACGCATACCGAACTGGGCGAATTTGCCGCCCAGAAATGGAATCTGCCAGCCTCCATCCGCGCCGGCATCGCCTGCCACCATGATCCCGCTCGGGCAGACAAAGAGTTCTTCGAGCCAGCTGCGCTGGTTCACGCCGCTAATTGTCTGGTGAATCAGGCGGAGATAGGCGTGCTGATACCGGGCATCCAGCACGAAATAGACCCTGCGGTGAAGGAGTTCCTCGCCATCCCCGAAGAACAATATGAACCGATACGCCTCGTGGTGGCAAAGGAGGTTATCGAGGCGCAAGCCGCTTTCGGGGTGGTGTAATCGCCATGCGCAAACGGATGGTCGCGCTGGTTTCGGGGCGGGTGCAGAACGTAGGTTACCGCGCCTTTGTGCTGCGATACGCCCGCGCTCTGGGACTGGACGGCACAGTGCGTAACCTGCCTTCCGGCCAGGTAGAGGTGATCGCAGAAGGCGACGAAAAGTCGCTGAACCAGCTGCTCACCCTATTGAAGCAGGGACCGCCCGCGGCACGGGTTACCGATGTATCGGTGCAGTGGGGGGACGCCACGGGTGTAGACAGCGGTTTTCATATCGCGTGGTAGTCCCCTCCAATGCACTACCCGCCCCACTCGGAAGCCAGTTGTGATAGCGTCACGAAGCGACAGCCGCGCCCCCGCAGAAACTGTACGCACCTGCGCCAGTTTGCCACCCCGTTCGCCCAGTCATGTGCAGCGATGCTGATGACCGAGCTCTGCTGAAGATAGCGCTCCATAATTGTTTGCAAGAAATCCCATTCCATGTCCAGATATGCCGCTTGCCCCTCGTGTGTCGCCAGAGGCACCAGCAACAGTCTGGCATTACCCTGCGCCTTGAGGTCATCATAAGCCGGGTGGTAGGGTTGAACAGGAGCGTTGCTCCAGTCCACCTTCCCCTCTACCACCACGCCCGGCGCGGGCGTTCCATCTACCATAATGCCAATGTCTTCCAGGTAGCGCAGGTCGGAAGCCTGCAAAGCATAATCCGCCGCGCGAAATGCTGTGGGCTTGACGTGGCACTGCTTGAGCAGGTCCTTGCCTTCCTGAATCAGCATGGCGCGTTCTCGTTCTTCGGTGATGTAGTTGCCGTTGCTCTGAAAGTGCACACGCAAACCGATTTCATGCCAGGAGGGGATTCGGTGCAGATACTCACGGTGGTAGAGCATGATGTTGCTCATTGGGTCACTAGCGGATACGGTAATAAGCCAGGTCATGGGCACGTGGAACTCTTCCGCAACGCGCACCAGTTCGGGTGTGTAGCACTGCCCCTGGTTTGCCGCCGCGCAGTCCACGCTGACCACCACGGTCGCCATGGGAACCACCCCCTTTATGTGGTGATGTTTTTCTTTCGTTTCGACGGGAGAAAACGGGAGTCCTGCGTCGATCCGTGTTCTTCGGGGAAATAGCACCCAGATAGACACGGATAAAAACGGATGTACACGGTGGTATCGTCCGTGCCCATCCGCCTCATCCGTGTCCATCCGTGTCCTTCGGGATACGCCGGTCTACAGTTCCGAGATACTCACCCAGCGCTTTTGCTGGCTGGAGATGTCAACCGCTTCGAGCACCGCCTGATTACGCACGCCATCCTCGAAGTTCGGCTTGAACTCCTCGCCCTTGTCGAACGCCTTCAGCATCGTGTAGACAAGATTGATGAACGTGTGCTCGTAGCCGATGATGTGTCCGACGGGCCACCACGCGCTCATGAATGGGTGCACACTGTCGCTCGCCTGCACCACCCGGAAGCCCCGGATGTGCGGTGGGTCATCCTGCAGGTAGACCTCCAGCTCGTTCATGCGCTCCAGGTTGAACACGAGGCTGCCCTTACTGCCGTTGATTTCGAAGCGGTTATAGTTCTTGCGTCCCAGCGCGAAGCGGGTGGCTTCGATGCTACCGATGGCGCCGTTCTCGAAGCGCACCAGGAACAGCGCGGCGTCATCCACGGTCACCTCGCCCATCTCGCTGCTGGCAACACCGCCCAGGCGGTCATCGGCAGCCGCCAGCTTCGGTCGTTGCTTGATGAAAGTCTCCATCATACCCGACACTTCGGCGATCTCGCCCACGAGGAAGCGTGCCATGTCGATCAGGTGCGCGTTCAGGTCGCCGTGTGCTCCCGAACCTGCCACCTCTTTTTGCAGTCGCCACACCAGCGGGAAGTTGGGGTCGACAATCCAGTCCTGCAGGTAGGTGCCGCGGAAGTGGTAAATCTTGCCGATACGCCCCTCATCGATAAGCTGTTTGGCGAGCTGTACCGCCGGAGCAAAGCGATAGTTATGACACAGCGCGTTGGGCACTTTGTTTTTTTGCACCGCCTCGTACATCTGTCGGGCTTCTGCCAGCGTGTTCGCCAGCGGCTTCTCGCACAGCACCATCTTGCCCGCGTTCGCCGCAGCGATAGCGATGGGTGCGTGCATGTTGCCCGGCACCGACACGTCCACGAGGTCGATGTCCTTGCGCTCTACCACGCGTTCCCACGAGGTGTCGTACTCCTCCCAGCCGTACTTCTGCGCGGCTTTGCGCACGTTCTCCTCATTGCGCCCGCAGATAACCTTGAGCACCGGTTCCACTTCCAGGTCGTCGAAGAAGCGGGCGACCTGTCGATAGGCGTTGCTGTGCGCTTTGCCCATAAACTGGTAGCCGATCAGCGCCACATTCAGCTTGCGCTTGCTCATGGTTGCTCCTCCCTCCTCATGGATAGATATGTTTTACAGGAACGCTATCGATTCGGTGGCGGCGGAGGTGGCACTGCCGGAGCACCCGTTCTCGGTGCGCGGGGTTGTGCCTCCGCCGAGGGCTTGGGCAACAACAGATTCTGTCCGTTCGCCCGCTTGAGCAAATCCTGATAGTACTGTCCCATGCGCTGGCGCACGATGAGCTGTGTTAGCCTCGCTTTCTCAACCGCAGGGATGTCCTTACCCAGCTTCTCCACCTTGATGATGTGCCAGCCGTATGGCGTTTTGACGGGTTCGCTGATCTCACCCGGCTTCAGCGCGAACGCCGCCCGTTCGAACTCTGGCACCATCATGCCGCGCGCGAAAGCCCCCAGGTCACCGCCTTTGTCCTTGTTCGAACGGTCATCGGAGTACTCCTTCGCCGCTTCGGCAAAGTCCTTGCCCGCCTTGATTTCCTCGTATACCTTCTGTGCCTTCGCCTTTGCCTCTTCCTCAGCCTTTGCGCGCGCCTCGGCGAACATCTTCTGTCGTTCCTCCGCGCTCACGTTCTGGTCCGGGGAGATGGTGGGCATCTGCGGCTGTATCAGGATGTGACGCGCCTGAATGAAGTCGGTATCGCGTACGGTGCGAGCCACCAGCTTCTCCAGCAACAGGGCGCGTTTCAGCACCGCTTCCATGTGCGCCCGGGTCCAACCCTGTTTTGCCAGCTCCACGTACACATCCGCGCCCGGCGGAACGCGCGTACGCATCCCGTCGATCGCTTCATTGTATCGCTGGTCAATCTCCGCTTTGGTGGCGGTAATGCCGTACTTCTTCGCCTCCTGCTCGACGATCTTCAGCGAAATCAGGTCCTCTACCACCTGCGGACCGTACCATGCTTCCATGGTCCTGAGCATCTCGTCGCGAGTGATGACCGCTCCACCCACACGCCCCACCACGTTCGACGCGGCAGGAGCGGGCTTCGCCGCGGGCTTCTGGGCTGGTGGTTTCGCCTGCGCCCATACCGTACTGCCATACGCCAGCGCAAGCGATGCAGCGACTAAGCCGTTCAGCCAGATACTTCTCATGGTTCCTCCTTGATTTCCGTATGCGTTACATGTTTCGTTACGCAAGGTGTATCTCCTTCTGTGCCCGCCCTCAGAAGGTGGTTGTGCTGCTGAAGGTGAAGTTGTTCACCACCACCGGCGGCACAAGCAGTCTACCTTCCACACGCTGCGGAACCCCCAGCAACTGCACGTTCTGAAGCACTACCAGCGGGCTCTCGTTGAATCGCAGGTTCTTCACCGCATGGGTGACTTTGCCCTTCTCAATGCGATACACTCCGTCGCGCGTCATGCCGGTCAACAACAGCTGCATCGGGTCCACGAAGCGAATGTACCAGAATCGCGTGATGAGCAGACCATCCTCCACCTGCGCTACCAGCTCATCCAGCGAGTGAGTTCCACCCTGCAGGATGAGATTAGATGGGGGACCGGTGAAAGCTTTACCTTGCTTCTGCGCCCAGAATCGGCTGTACACCAGCGTCTTCAGCACACCCCGTTCTATCCACGTCACGTCCGGTGTGGGCATCCCATCGTCGAAGAAAGGCTCCGCCGGGCATTCGGGATGTGCGGGCAGGGACTGCAGGGTGACCAGACTGTTACCGACAGCGGTTCCTTCCTTTCCGGTGAAGGCAGAACGCCCCTCGTCGGCGGCTTTGGCGTCCATGCTCCACGCCATATACGCCAGCAGTTCCGCTACCGCCGCCGGCTCCAGTACAACCGTGTAATCACCCGGAGGAACCTCCTGCGGATGACGTGCTGCTTCCGCCTTGTCGGCGGCTCGTCTGGCGACCGCTTCGGGGGAGATGGCGTTCACGTCCTCATGCGTCTGCTCAGCCCAGCCGCTACTGTCCTCCGCCATCATCGTGCATATCAGCGATGCCTGCGTGGCGATATGGAAACCAAACAACCCCCTGTTATTTGCAACCGCCACAACACTGGAGTTCGTCGCGAAGCTTCCCGCCGTCTTCAGCGCTCGTGACTTCGCTTCGTCGATGACCTGCCTTACCACGCGGGCGCGGTCTTCAGGGGTAGCGTGCGCGGTACCGTCCGCATACGCCTGTATCGGGCGATATACCGCAGGTTCCGGCGGGGGGAGAAACTCCGTATCGGGTTCCGCCACACGTGCCATCTCCTCAGCACGCTTCACCGCCTCGCGGATGGAATCGGTATCCAGCCGGTTGGTGCTGCAGCGTCCCACCTTATTGCCGTAGGCGCATAGCACGCGCAGGGTGGTCTGCGCTCTGGCGACGTTTTGGGTGATTTCGTTGTTCGCGTAACGGGTAGAGGCTTCTCGTGACCCGTAAAGGTTCACCTGAACATGCTCTGCCTCGCTGAAGGCGATGGCTTTCTCACAAATCTCTCGCGCTTCTTTCTCGTTCATCGACTGCCTCCGTATGCATACTAGAGCGAGGGTATTGTATCACCCCCTGCTCCCCAGATGCAAGCAGAGAAGTGATTTGCCCGGCAGCAACAGGCAGAAGATGCGCGTCTATTCGGTAAGGAAGCTATTGCGCTCTACCTCGAAACGATGTCGGATGAGGAGATAAAGACAGATCCGAGCTCTGTGTTCAGCATGACAAAAGAGATGAGATGCTTCGCTGACGCTCAGCATGGCACAATAGACTGAAACGTCTTTTCAGCCAACAACACGCATACCCGACAAGCCATCTGGAGGGCGAGGCTCTGCGCGAGCGGTGTAAATACCCCCTACCTTACCTCCCCCGTGAACGGGGGACAGCTGGGTGGAGGTGGCTCACCGACAGATTCGCCCCCCATTCGGCAAAGGCGCAATTCCACACCAACTACCAACCCTGCAGTTCGGCTTGACAGGGCGCGGTTTCAGCCGACAACGCGGAGCAGACGCGGCAAAGAGTTTCCTCTCAGTACGTCACCTCTACCCACTGCTTGGTACGGTGGCTTTGCAGTACCGCGTCCACGATAGCCATCTCCACGTGACCGTCTTCGAAGGTGCTGAAGTCCCATTCACTGCTGCCCTCAGCAACTGCCGTGTACACGCGCCACAGGAAGTTCTTCAACCCGTCGGGGTAGCCCTCGGGGTGACCGCCCGGGTAGTGTGCAAACGGGCGTGCGTCGGGGGTTAACAGCGATGGGTCGCGCATCACAATCTCGTTCGCCTTCTCGCGGTAGCCCACCCACAGCTCATCCGGTCGCTCCTGGTCCCACACCAGCGAGCATTTGCTACCGGAGATTTCGTAGAACATGCGGTTCTTGCGCCCCGCGAAGCACTGCGACACCGTGAACGAGCCGACCGCGCCGTTGTCGAACTCGAACGCCACGCAGGCGTAGTCCTCGGTGTTGATGGGAACCGGCTCGTAGTCCTCCGGCTGCAGCACCTTGCCCGCGTAGGTCTCCAGTTCCTTCTTGGGCTTCATGCGCGTCTTGTGAATGGTGTGCAGGTGGGCGCACACGCGCTTAATCTTCAATCCGGTCACATACTGTACGCTGTCACACCAGTGCGAACCGACGTCCGCCACCGCGCGCGATTCACCGCTGAGTTCGGGCACCAGACGCCAGTTCCAGTCGGTGGGCAGGAACAGCCAGTCCTGCGTGTACGAACCGGTGGCGTGGTAAATCTCGCCCACATCGCCACGCTGCACCATCGAGCGGGCATGACGCACCAGCGGATAGTAGCGGTAAATGAAGTTAATCGCGTTCACCACACCTGCCTTCTTCGCCATCTCCACCAGCTGGCGTGACTCGCTGGAGTTCATCGCCAGTGGCTTCTCGGAAATGACATGCTTGCCCGCTTCGATAATCTTGCGGTTGACCTCGAAGTGCAGGTTGTTGGGCGTGCAGTTGTGAACGA
>BEHS01000192.1 GCA_002898895.1 bacterium HR16
TGTAAAGGGTTTCATGAGGAGCATACGGGTAATGGAATTGGAAAAGATTTTCAAATGAGGCAACGAATGATTTTCAGAAAGGTTTTACGTGAGGCAAAACGGGCTATTGATTCCCTGCACCATTTGCCGTAAAATGGTTGGTGCAATGGATGAATGGCAAACGTTGAACGAGGCTCAGCGAGAAGCGGTATCGTATGGGGAAGGACCGCTTCTCATTTTTGCTGGTGCGGGTAGCGGCAAAACGCGCGTGCTGACCATGCGCATCGCCCACCTCATCTCCGCGCGGGGGGTATCGCCACGACGCATCCTCGCGGTCACCTTCACCAACAAAGCCGCCAACGAGATGCGCGAGCGCATCGAGCAACTGGTCGGCTCGGCGCAGGTCAGGCAGATGTGGGTGGGCACGTTTCACGCGATTTGCGCCCGCATCCTGCGCGAAAGCGGACGCCCGCTCGGTATAGATCCCGAATTCGTGGTGTTCGATGAGGATGACCAGCTCAGCGTGGTCAAAGAGGTGCTGAAACTGCTGGATATCGACGAAAAACGCTTCGCTCCGCGCTCCATACTGAACTTCATCAGCCGTGCGAAGGAAAAGCTGATACCACCGCACCTCTATACCCCTGTGGACTACTTCACACAAATAGTAGGCAGGGTGTATCCGCACTACCAGGAGCGACTGGAGGCGTGCCACGCGCTGGACTTCGATGACCTGCTGATGAAAACGGTGCAGCTGTTCGAACAACATCCTGACGTGCTGGAGCGTTACCAGAAGCGTTTTCTGTATGTGCTGGTGGACGAGTTTCAGGACGTGAATCAGGCGCAGTACCGTATCGTGAAGCACCTCAGCGCGATGCACCGCAACCTGTGTGTGGTGGGCGATGACGACCAGTCCATCTATTCGTGGCGCGGAGCGGATGTGGGCATCATCCTTTCCTTTGAGCGCGACTTCCCCGACGCGCATGTGGTGAAGCTGGAACAAAACTATCGCTCCACCCAGCCCATTCTGGACGCGGCGTTCCATGTGGTGCAGAAAAACGCTCGCCGTGCGCCCAAGAGGTTGTGGTCCGAGAAGCGCGACGGGTTGCCCATCACTGTCACCGAGGTACAGCATGAACGCGAGGAGGCAATGGTAGTGGCACAGCACATCGCGCTCAGCGTTCAGCAGCTGGGGCGCAAGTACGGCGATTTCGTGGTGCTCTACCGCACCAACGCGCAGTCGCGTACCTTTGAAGAGGTCTTCCTGAACTACCGCATCCCGTACCAGATTGTGGGCGGTGTACGCTTCTATCAGCGCAAAGAGGTCAAGGATGTGCTGGCTTATTTGCGCGTTATCCAGTCACCGAGCGACGACGTGAGCCTTCTGCGCATTATTAACGTGCCCACGCGCGGTATCGGACTGCAAACGGTAGAGGTCATCCGTCAGCTGGCGGCGGAACAGGGTATCAGCCTGTGGGAAGCGATAGAGCATCCCGACCTCTCCAACCGCCTGACCATGCGCGCTTACAGTGCGGTCGTCGCGTTCCGCGATCTGATACGCTACCTGCGCACCCTGCGCGAGAAGAGCTCTGTCACCGACCTGCTCAACGAGGTGTTGAAGCGTACCGATTATCTGCAACGGCTGGGCGATACGCGCGACCCTGAGGTACAATCACGGGTGGAGAACGTTCGGGAACTGCTCACTGCTACCCAGCAGTTCGATGCCGGTCCCGAAGCCGAACGCGGTCTGGCGGGATTTCTGGAAAGCGTGGCTCTGGTGGCGGACGTGGACTCGCTGCAGGAAAGCAGTGACCGCGTGACGCTGATGACGGTGCACGCCGCGAAAGGGCTGGAGTTCCCCGTCGTGTTTCTGGTGGGCATGGAGGAGGGGTTGTTCCCGCACATCCGCGCTATCAACGACGACCCCAACGTGGAAGAGGAACGCCGGTTGTGCTATGTTGCCATCACCCGCGCAAAGGAGCGTGTGCATATCACCCACGCCCGCCTGCGTAGCGTGTTCGGTACGACCAGCGGCATGTTCGAGTCGCGGTTTCTGCACGACATCCCGGAAGGGCTGAGGCTTACCTGGAGCCCAGCCGAGCTGGCGCATCCGCTGCCCGCGGCTCAGCCGGCACCACAGGTCGCGCCCCGAACACAGGATGCCTACCGGGTGGGGCAGAGGGTGCGCCATCACAAGTTCGGCGAGGGGGTTATCATGAAGTGCGAGCCGCAAACGGATGACCACTTGCTCACGGTGGTGTTCCCGAATGCGGGCATCAAGCAGCTGCTGGCATCCATTGCCAAACTGGAGAAACTGTCGTAGGGAGTCAAGTCATCTATGCGTTTAGGGATATTTAAGGGAATCTTGCAGAAGGTAGACACGTTGCTCACGGGACGTGGGCGCGTGGACGAGGAGCTGTTCGAGGAGCTGGAAGAGGTTCTGCTCACCGCCGACATTAACGTGCATACCACCATGCAGGTGCTGGACGATCTGCGCCGCGCGGTGCGTGAGCAGAGACTAAAAGAGCCTTCCGAAGTGAAGACGGTGCTGAGGGAAAGCCTGCTCTCTTCCCTGCAGTCGGGTGGAGATGCGAATCTGAGGGTTTCCCCGGAGCCACCGACGGTATATCTGTTCGTGGGCGTCAACGGCGTGGGCAAGACCACCTCCATCGCCAAGCTGGCTTACCGTCTGCGCCAGCAGGGCAAGAGCGTGATACTCGCCGCAGGAGACACCTTCCGCGCCGCCGCGATTGACCAGCTGGAAGTGTGGGCGCAGCGCGTCGGCGCCTCGCTCATCAAGCACCGTGAGGGTGCAGACCCTTCTGCGGTTATCTTCGACGCCATCGCCGCCGCACGCAATCGGGGGGTGGATTATGTGCTGGCGGACACTGCAGGCAGATTGCACACTCGTTCGAACCTCATGGAAGAGCTCAAGAAGGTGTACCGTGTTGCCGAGAGGGCGCTGGGGCGCCCGCCGGACGAGGTACTGCTGGTGCTGGATGCCACCACCGGACAAAACGCCATCCGCCAGGCGCAGGAGTTCGTGCAGGCGGTGAACGTCACCGGCATTGTGCTGGCGAAGCTGGACGGCACGGCGCGTGGCGGAGCGGTGATTACCATCCACGACGAACTCAAAGTGCCTATTAAACTGGTAGGAACAGGCGAGAAGCCGGAGGATATCGAAGATTTTGACGCAGAGCAGTTCGTTGCCGCGCTGTTGGGAAGTGAGTGACAAGTCCTTTACACAACTGGACGAAAAATCAAAAACAGGTAGTTTTGACGTTTTCTCTTTACTGCGGCGGGTTTTATAATGGGGGCGGAACATCCCAAAAAAGCACGCGCGACGATGAAAAAACTGAAGGACCTGATTCATTCACCGCCGATATGGGTGAACCCACAGCACCCGGTGAAGGTGGCTGTGGCGTTAATGCAAAGCCTTCATGTGGATGTGCTGCCTGTGCGAGATGGCGACCAGGTGGTAGGTATGGTCACCGCGAGGCAGTTGCTTGCTGTCGCCGAAGAAGTGCCTGTCTCGCAGGTGATGACCGCTGACGCTTTGCTGCTGGATGCGGAGATGCCTGTCCGGGAAGCGGCGGCAAAGATGGCGGAAAAAGGCGCAGATGTTGCCTTCGTCATCAACGATACGCTGGCAGGCATGGTACGGGCAACCGACCTCATTCTGGAGGTGTCCCGTTCGTATGACCCGCTGACCAGACTGCCCTGGCAGGACGCCCTGCGCGAGTGGAGTATCGAGAAACTGCGCACCGGACACGAAATCTCTATTCTCTTCTTTGACATCGACCGCTTTGGGCAGTTCAACAAGCAGTATGACCATGTGACCGGCGACCGTGTGCTGGAGCTGGTCGCGCGTACAATAGAGCGTGAGCTGGATCCCGATTTGACCATCCTCTGCCGCTACGGCGGTGACGAGTTCGCCGTTGCCACCGTGTATATGAGTGGTGAAGCACAGCAGCTTGCTGCCCGTATCGCCCGGCGGGTGGAGGAGATACAGGTTCCCAAGGTGCGCGAGGTGATTTCGGTTTCATATGGTGTTTTCGGGGGACGGCGCACCCGCGAGCGCGAGATGGTACACTACGCTGCAACGGTGGACGACCTCATCGTGCGTGCCAGCCGAATGTGCCTGCAGATGAAACAGCGTAAGGGCACTCTGGCAATGCTGCAGCTGCCTCTGCCCGGGGTGGAACCCGAAGAGCGTGTCGAACCGCGCGTGCAGGTCACTGGCATCAGCTTCATCACACAGGGCAAGGAGGCGGAAGCCAGTGTGGAGCTGGCAATCAGCGGATTGCGTGTCCTGAAGCAGGTGCGCGGCGACGTCAAACAGCCTCCCGAGGAGCTGATGGTACAGGCGGCACGCGATGCGCTGACCGCACTGGTGCCCGGCATAGGCACCGTACAGGTGCACCATGTCTCCAAAGTCACGGTGGACCTGCACGAAAAGAACGAGAAGATGGACGGCGTGATGGTGGTGGTAGAACTGCTGACCGCTTCAGGCAATCAGCTGCTATCCGGGTTCGCCCCTGTGCGCGAAAACGTACAACGTGCAGCGGTCAATGCGCTGCTCCATGCGCTTAATCGCCCTTTGGCGAAGTGGCTTTCCCAATCGCAGCTAAGCTCCTCCAGGTAACAAATGCCACTGCGGTCAGCGCCACGCCAAAGCAAGGAACCAGCATCCCCGCACTGAAACTTATCGCCCAGGTTGCACCCGCAACCCCTCCCAGAAACGCGCCTGCTGCCAGCCATCCTTCCTGTGACCACGAGGGCGTTGCACGTCGGACGCCTGCAAACGTGCTGAGCAACGCTAACGGCAACATCAGCCATAGCGAGAGCCAGAGCGCACCGTACGGCGCCATCCCCGCGAACACCAGCGCAGGCACCAGCACGTAGCCCCCACCAAGCCCCGTCATCCCGCCAAGCACGCCTGCCAGCAATCCGGCGGGTATCACCGTCCGCCATGCCGCTTGTGGTGGAGGCGCAAGGCGCGTACTCGCCGAGCGGAACACACCATCGGAGAGCGTGGGGTAAGCCTGCCACACCATACCCGCTCCTACCACTATCAGCAGCAGGAGAAGGTACATCTGCAATGTTACCCTCCAGCGGCGCGGGAAAACCGCGTTGCCCACCAGACCCGCGAAGACGTACGCTCCCCACAGGAAGGGCACCAGCAGGTGGAGAGCAAAATACTGAGCAAATACCGTCAACGCCCCTACGCAGGCACACAGGGTTACCAGCCAGCCCGCTGCCGTCGCCCTCGCCACCGAAAAGCCGAGCAGCGCGGTGCTTACCGGCAGAAAAACCGCCAGTACGCCCAGGCTGGTTAGCCCGTAGAGTGCACCAAACGCCCATCCCAGTATCAGCAGCACCAGCCCGCGCAGTACAAGGAACAACCAGTCAGAACGTGGCTGAGACAACCGACGCCTCCATGAAGGGAATGCTGGCACTCAGTATATCATACCGGAGCGAGAACACCCAAGCCTCCGTTCGCCCGATTTTTCTCTTGTGTTCACAAATGCTTGACAAATCAGGTAGAAATGCAGTACGTTTCTGTAGCCTGTCAAAGGTCATTGTCGGGGAGGGCGAGGCTCCCGCCGAGCCGTGCGAAATGCCCCCTCCTGGCCTCCCCGTGGACGAGGAGGTTGCCTCCCTCCTGACCTCCCCCCTGGACGGGCGAGGAAAGGCTCCCCGCTCGCGGGGAGGGCTGGGGGGCTAAACCGGCTCGTCGGGAGGTTTGCCCTCCCCATCGCGGAACGTGAAGATTCGCGCTTGACAGACTGCTACTACTCTGTCAAGTGTGATTCTCACGATTGTGGCAAGGCAGTCTCGCCTTGCTGTCATTCTGAGCGAAGCGAAGAATCTCACTTTATCGTCACATCGAGATGCTTCGCTGACGCTCAGCATGACAAGGGTACGAAACTACTTTGCCATCATCTAAACAATCATGCTTGACAGACTGCTACAATGACCTGAAGCTGGCTCTGCAACCCTGCGAAGGCAGGGTTTTGTTTGAAAAGTGCGGCTTTAGCCGCAAACGCTGTATGCCGTTCTTTGAATTTTCACACATGACGCAAGAACGAGATGCTTCACTTCGTTCAGCATGACAAGAAAACGCGGCAATGCTATCATTCTGAGCGCAGGCGGTTGTTCACCTGTGCCTCCTCCACACCTCAATGCGCGGAAACGGATACAGCATATCATGCGGCACACCGCGCTTGCCGAAGTGGATACCATCTACACGAAATGCCGTGTCAAACTGCGCCACACGCCGGAACGAGCGGTTCAACTCGTCCAGAAACGTCAGCGCAGGTGCGTGGCGTACCCGCACCGCGTCGTCCACCTCGAACTGGCTGAGTATCACCACCTGTGCCTGTTGGAGCACACGTGCATCCCACTCTTCGCGAGGCACCAGCAGGCGATACTCCTTGACTTCAAGAGCGCGCTCCGCCCGACGCGAGGGCTGTAACTCACCCCAATATGGGCTGAGCGGAGGGGTATAAAACCAGGGGATGCTCGCAAACCCGATGCGTGTGCCCTGCGGTATCTCTTTGCGTATCCACTCCAGCGCGCGCAGACGCGGGTCGGGTTGTAGCAGTGCCACCGTTACTGCCGTGCCCCAGAGTAGCGTGTAGAGCGCAATACCTCCCGCTATCACGGCGACCAGGACCTTACCAGCCCCCTGTGTGTTGCGCCAGGCTTCCGCGACCAGCCACGCGGTCAGCACCATTAGCGGGGGCAGGATGGGCAACAGATACCGCGCAAACCGCACCGCAAACGAGCCGAGAAACAGGTAGTACACCGCCACGAAAACCCACAGGATAAGCACCAATGGACGGCGCGACAGGGGAGCAATCAGCACGCTGAGCGTCGCCAGCACCAACAGAGGTAGCCCTAAGCCAAAACGCAGGTTTGTCCAGTAATGATATACCCAGCCCAGCCCGGTGTTCACAAACACCAGCCCGTGTCCTTCACGCACATGCCTTGCTTCGTACCCGAAGTCGCGCCAGAACTCCTGCGGGTTCATCCAGACGCCCGGGCAGAAGAACAGGAAAGCCACGCCGCTTATCACCACCAGAAGCAGGGCTTTCCCCAACCACGCTTCGCCATGCTCCTTACCGCGTAGCCAGAGAGTCAGCACGGGAGCGACAAGCACCAGAGCGGCGTTGTAGCGGGTGGCAGAGGCAAGTCCAACCAGCACTCCTGCCGTGATCAACGTGCGCCTCCTGCCGTTTTCATACAGATTCAGCGCGGCAAGCAACACACCGGTGATGAACAGGGTGGCGGTAGCGTCTGTCGTGAGAAAATGGCAGTGCAAAGTGTGCAGGGGCACCATCGCCAGCAAGGACGCAGCGACCATCGCGCACCGGTA
>BEHS01000193.1 GCA_002898895.1 bacterium HR16
TGCGGCAGAAGCCGAAGCTCCCAAACGCAAAACGCTGAGAGACCTCGAAAAGGCGGAAGAAGAGTTCCTGAAAAGCCGACAGCAACGCAAGCGTTGAACGCTTGCAAAACCGCCTGTTTTGGGGTACCTTATGGATAGGCAACCCGCAACGTTGCGAGGTTGACGGTATTCCAGACTATCCAAAGGGAGGTATCACGATGTCCACCGAGATGACGGAAGGCGTGAAGCCTGTAGGTTTGCCACGTTTGAACGAGCCTGCTCCAGAGTTCGAAGCTGTTACCACTCACGGAGTGATTCGGCTGTCCGACTATCGCGGACGCTGGCTCATCCTGTTTTCGCACCCGGCAGATTTCACCCCTGTCTGCACCACTGAGTTTATCGCCTTTGCGGAAATCTATCCCGAACTGCAGAAGCGCGGGGTAGACTTGCTGGGGCTGAGTATCGACAGCGTTTATTCGCACATCGCGTGGATCCGAAACATCAAGGAGAAAACGGGGGTAGAGATTCCTTTCCCCATCATCGCCGACCTGAACAAGGAGGTAGCGTCCCTCTACGGGATGATTATGCCGGGTGAGAGCAAGACCGAGACCTCGCGCTGTGTGTTCGTCATCGACCCCAACGGTATCTTGAGGGCGATGATTTACTATCCGCTGACTACCGGACGCAACATGCAGGAGATTTTACGCCTGATTGACGCCCTGCAAACCACCGACGCGCACAAGGTAGCAACGCCTGCCAACTGGAAGCCCGGCGACAAGGTTATCGTGCCGCCACCCACAACGCTGGAGATGGCGGAAGAGCGCGTCAAAGCCGGTTACGAGTGTATCGACTGGTACCTGTGCAAGAAGGAGCTGTAGCCGATGGCTTGCATCAGCGCGGACGGCACACTGACCGAGTCGGCACGAAGGATGCTGGGGGTGTTGCAACACCCCGCAAGCCCGGAGGAGGTCGCGCAGGCAACAGGCTTGCCGCTCTTCCGGGTGCGCAGCGGTCTGCGCGAGATGGCACAGGCAGGGCTGGTTGAAGAAAAGGAAGGACGCTACGCTCTGACGGAAGCGGGGCGTCAGAAACTGTAGGGGCGCACGGCAGTGCGCCCCTACTGCCGTGCGCCCCTGCATTGTCGAAGGGATTCAGGAGCGCACTTCTATCTGCCAGTCCACGATGTCCAGGTCGGGGTCGTTGCCGTTGACCACGTCACCCTCGGGTTCCATGCCGGTATCCGCGTTGCGCAGGATACGGTCGGCATCGGTCTGGATGGTGAGGTAGCTGTTCGGAAACTGGCGTGAATCGCCCAGTGCATCCCACATCTTCAACGAGGTGTCGGTAGGGTCTTTGGGGGTGCGGTCGGTAGCGATGATGTTGATTTGCAGCACGCGGATGGCCGCCGGGTCCTGCCCGTCCCGCGCGATGCTAGCGAAATCCACCACCACGCGCAGGCTCTTGCCGTCTGCGCTGACAGACGCCTCCAGCGGCGCACCCAGCGGCTGAAATACTTGCAGGCGGTCGGGGTCGAGCACCCTGTACACCACGAAACCGTTGAAGGGTAGCGCGCTATGGTGCTCCACAAAGTACTGGAAGGAACCTGTGGCGAACCCGTTCCCGCCCCAGGGAGGCGCGATAGGTGGCACCGGACCGCTCACCCCCAGAGGGTCGCTATCGTTATCTATGAGAATGAAGTAGTAATAGTCCGGGCGGATTTGACCCGCCACACGAAACTGCACGACCAGCCGTTTGCTGACCGCCTGTCCGGTCTCAGGGAAACGCGCACAACCGGCAAGCAGCAAAAGAAGCAACCCGATTATCCACCAGCGAGCACGCATTCGTCCTCTCTTTTTGTCGTTACAGATACTGTTTGATTCGCCGGCCATCGGTGCGTCGCCTGCCTGCGGTGTCGGAATGCTCTGTGTGCTTTACCTGATTTTAGAGACATTACCCCGTGAATTTTTTCTCAACATGCTTAAATTTTCCCGTGTTCCGCTTGACAAATTCGGCACGCCCGTTTATAATGAAGGTACTTAAGCGAATAACCTATTGGAAGGAGGTAGTCTCCCATGAAGCGCAGAGCGTTCACGTTGATCGAGCTGCTCGTGGTTATCGCGATTATCGCGATACTGGCAGCGATTCTGTTCCCGGTGTTCGCACGGGCGCGCGAGAAGGCACGACAAACCAGCTGCCTCAGCAACATGCGACAACTGGGGCTGGCGATGTTGCAGTATGCCAACGATTACGATGGCATTATGTACCACCTGAACGGACGCGGGTTCAACTTCCCAAACTGCACCGTCTGTAACAACACGGGATGTTGCACCGATAACAGAGGGTGGTGCGATCCGGAAATTGTAGCCGACCCGGACCTGGGACCGCGCAAGTACATCGCCGCGCTGGTGCCTTACATTAAGAACACCGACATCTTTTACTGCCCCTCCGATGCTTACAAGAAACAGCACATTTGCCGAAGCATGTACGCCGGTGTCGGGCCGCAGAACGATAACCAGTACGACCACTTCTACACCAGCTACCGCTTCTGGAACACCGCGGGATGCACAGGCATCGGCGGCACGTTTGAGCAGCCGGGGCAGGTACGGATTGACCAGGAGGCATGGTTCCCGCCCATCGGCGAGGGCTGGGGAAGCCCCTCTTGTTCGAACCCGAACATGAAGCCTCTGCAGCCGGCGCGCATCCAGATGTTCCGCGAGGATGTGCCTTTGCACTTGACGCCGCATACTGGGCAATTCGGCGCGATCTACGCGGTGAACATCTGCTTCCGCGATGGGCATGCCAAGATGTGGTTCCGCGAGCCGAACCGCGTCTATCCTGATGAATAATCTCTTCTCGGTGGTTTGCCCCTGGGGAGGAAACGCCTCCTCAGGGGCGTTTTGCATATTACTATGCCAGGTCAGTCCGCAAAGGAACACGGATACACACGAAGAGGCGGATTGGCACAGGTGGTGGAACAAAAGGAGTGGTGGACGCACTGATGCATAAGGATACATCCCTTTCCACTTTTTCGCGTCTGAGCCGGCGTCAATTTCTGCGCGGTGCAGGCGCACTGCTGACTACAACCTTTTTGAACGCGAGGTTAAACGCCATGTCGTCCGAACCACGCACCTACCCGCTGGAGGTGCTCCCGCCCGAGCACCAGCAGATGAAAGACCCGGTGACGGGTGCAGACCTGCTGTTTGTGACCACCCATCCGGCACGCGATGTCAACCTCTATTTCCATGAACGCTCTTTTCTCGCCGACGAATCGATGCTCTTGTTCATTTCCGAACGCGAGCGAGGCGGACTCATAGGTTACCTTTTTGCTACCGGCGAACTGGTGCGTATCGGCACGCCAGAAGGTGGCGTAGGCAACGCCACCGCTGCAAAATCGCGTAACAGCGTATTTGTGTTGCGCGGTAAGCAGGTGCTGGAACTGGCTATCAAGATAGAACCCAGCGCAGACCCACTTAAAGCCGCTTCACGGGTGTTTGCTACCGAGCGGGTAGTATGCACATTACCAGAGCATCTAAGCCCTGCCACCGCATTGAACGAAAACGCCGACGGTCGCTTGCTGAGCCTTGGTGTTAACGTCAAGGAGGGTGGTGTGGGCATCATCACCATCGATGTACGCACGGGCAAAGTGCGCGAGGTCTGCCGTATGGAAACCTTCGGCGGGCACGTGCAGTGGAGTCATACCTCTCCTTACCTGCTCAGCTTCGCCGGGCGCACCGAGCGCCTTATGGTAGTGGACATCCGCGACGGTAAACCCCGCGCCATATACCATCAGATTCAGGGCGAGTTGGTGACACACGAGCACTGGTGGGTGAAAGACCAGATGCTATTCTGCGGTGGACACCGCGACGGCGAATCGCATGTGAAGCTTATCAACCCCTTCACCGGTGAGGTGCGCATCATCGGCGCGGGAGCGTGGTGGGAAGGCGGTACCCCTGCGCAGTACGCCAAGGTCAACTGGTGGCATCCCGCGGGCGACGAAAACGGCAGGTGGGTTGCTGCCGATAACTGGCACGGCGATATCGTGCTCTTCGACGCCAAGACTACCCGAATGCACCTGCTCACCACAGGACACCGCACCTATGGAGGCGGTGACCATCCACACGTGGGATGGGACCGGCGTAGCAAGCGAGTAGTCTTCACCTCGCACAAGCTGGGCAACCCGAACGTCTGTGTGGCGACGATACCGGAGGAGTGGTAGGGGCTATTCTGGCGGATTGGTACCCTGCCTCTCCCCCCATACAGCCCTTGCCCACTCCGCTCCAAACAGGAACGCCTGCGTGGAGAAGTAAGCCCACAGCAGGAGCACCACCGCCGCGCTCGCCGCGCCGTACGCCGATTGTACTCCCGTTAGCCCCAGATAAACGCCCACCAGCAGTTTGCACAGCGCGAACAGGAGCGCGCCAATTGCCGCACCGGACCATACATCGTGCCAGCGTATCCGCTCGTCAGGCAGGAAGCGGTAGGCGATCGCAAACAGCAGGGTAAGCAGTGCCCATCCCACCCCAAAGCTCAGCCACTGCCACACCACCGACACCGGCATCCACCGCGCAGACAGGGCGGAGAGCACCACGTCCACACCTAACCACACCACCAGCGCTATCGCTGTAAGCAACACCATCAGCACCGCCAGCAGGTGCTCGCGCACGGTAGCACGAAGTCCCTGCGCCGGCGTGCACGTTTGCCACACGATGTTTACCGCTGCTTTCAGCTGGCGAAACAACCGCGCTGCACCGAACAACATCAGCAGGAGGCTGATACCCGCTGCAGAAAAGCTGCTGGAAGGACGCTGGGTGTTATGCAGCACCTCCCGGACGAAACGCGCGGTTTCCTCGTTGACCGCTTGCTCTACCACGCTGACCAGATACTGCGACGCTACATCGGGTTCCACCACCAGCGCGGTGACCGCCACCGCCACCACCAGCAATGGCGATAGCGACAGCATCGCGTAGAAGGCGATAGCCGCCGCCAGCAGTGGAGCATCATGCTCTCGCCAGCTACGAACGGCTTTTCGGGCTATGCTGAACCAGTACTGTATCTGCCTGAACATCACACATCCCCTGTCGATACAAACATTCGTTAAGTGTGAGGTGGATTCCGTGTCCTTGGGGAGACCACACGGATTGACACGGATGTAACGGATATACGCGGATAGTATCCGTACCAATCCGTTTCATCTGTGTTCATCCGCGTCCTTCGGGAAAAGAGCACACGGAGGACAGTCCGCGTTCTCGTCAAGATAATTTCATCACCCCCCTTGTAAAACATGCAGGAATACGGGTAACCTATGGCACAATATCAGAGGGAAATACGGGTAACCGGCGCGGGCGCAACGTGCGTCCGTTTTTACGTATATCATATCACGATGAGCCTCGTGTCCCGCGCGACACGAGAGGCCCAAAAAGGAGCGTCAAACATCGATGAAAGCAACTCCCGTCAACGGACAAGAAATTGTGTTGACCGCGGAAGGCTACGCGCGCATCGAAAAGGAGCTGGAGCACCTGAGCAAAGTGGAGCGCAAAGCGGTTGCCGACCGCATCCGTGAAGCGAAGGATTTCGGCGAGCTGACGGAAAATGCTGAATATGAGGACGCCAAGAGCGAGCAGGCGCTCATCGAGGGGCGTATCCTGGAGCTGCGCCAAATCCTGAGCCAGGCGGTTATCCTGAAAGAGGAAGACATCTCTACCGAGCACGTCAGCATCGGTTCATATGTTCGCGTGCGTGATCTGGATACCGGGGAAGAGTGGGAGTTTCGTGTGGTTAGCCCCTTCGAGGCGGACCCTGACGAAGACCGCATCTCCCACGAATCGCCTATCGGTGAGGCGCTGCTTGGACACAGAGCAGGCGAGGTGGTCGAGGCGAACATACCCGCCGGCAAGGTACGGTACCAGATTCTGCAAATCCGAAAGTAGCGGACAACAATGGAACTGACGCACGAAGAGAACGATCAGGTACTGAGGCGGCGAGAGAAACTGCAAGCCCTGCGCGAGATGGGTATAGACCCCTACCGTGAGGAGCGATACGAGCGCACACATCTCGCCGCCGACATACTGAACCACTACGACGAGCTGGAAGGCAAGACGGTGCGGATCGCAGGGCGTATCGTAGCGATGCGCCTGATGGGCAAAGCCTCCTTCATGCACCTGCAGGACGGTTCCGACAAGATTCAAATCTACCTCCGCGCCGACGACCTGGGCGAGGAAAGATACGGTCTGCTCAAACTGCTGGACCTGGGTGACTTTCTCGGCGTGCAGGGCGAGGTGTTCCGCACCCGAACAGGTGAAATCACCATACACGTGCGTGAGTTCACCATCCTCTCCAAGGCGCTGCGTCCCATCCCCTTCGGCAAGGAGAAGGGTGAACAGCACTGGTACGGTCTGCAGGACGTGGAGCTACGCTACCGCAGGCGGTATCTGGACCTGCTGGTGAACCGCGAGTCGCGCCAGATACTGCTGGACAGGTGTCGCGTCGTGCAGGCAACGCGCCGTTTTCTGGATAACGAGGGCTTTCTGGAGGTGGAGACGCCCGTCTTGCAGCCTCTTGCCGGAGGTGCAGCAGCGCGCCCATTCATCACCCATCACAACGCGCTGGATGTGGACTTTCATCTGCGTATCTCGCTGGAGCTCTACCTGAAGCGCCTTATCGTGGGCAACGTCGAGAAGGTGTACGAAATCGGGCGTGTGTTCCGCAACGAGGGGATGGACCGTCGCCACAACCCTGAGTACACCCTGCTGGAGCTCTATCAGGCGTACGCCAACCTCGAAGACATTATGGATTTGGTGGAGCGTTTATTCTACCACGTGTGCGTCGAGGTGCGTGGAGAGCCGTTCATCGAATACAACGGTCAGAAGGTGAACATGACCCCTCCGTGGAAGCGGGGGCGTCTGCTTGACCTGATTGAGTACTATGCTGGTGTCAAGCCGGAGGAGTTCGCTACGCTGGAGAGTGCAAAAGCGGCGATGGAGCGCAAGGGCTTGCCCACCGAAAATGAGCATACCGTTGGCGGTATCATCGAGAAGCTGCTGGAGCGGTTCGTGCAGCCCAACCTGATTGAACCCATCTTCGTCACAGACTACCCGATAGAGACCTCTCCGCTGGCGAAGAAGCACCCGCAAGACCCGCGCTTCACCCGTCGGTTTGAGGGATACGTCGCCTGTCAGGAGGTCGCCAACGCCTTCTCGGAGCTGAACGACCCCGACGACCAGCGCGAGCGGTTCGAAGCGCAGATGCGCATGCGCGCCGCAGGCGACGAGGAGGCACACCCCTACGACGAAGAT
>BEHS01000194.1 GCA_002898895.1 bacterium HR16
GACGTTGAGAATAACCCCGTGTGCGGCCTCCGGGTTTGCGTGTACCGCCTGCAGTGCGTTGATGAGGGCATGAGCAATCAGCTCCTGCCACGCCCCATTAACATGTTGAAACGGCGCGGGGAGGTTCAGGTGGAGCTCCCCATCACGTATATCGAGAGTGATAAACTGCCACACCATGCGGCGATGAAGCCGGCGGTGGTAAAGAAATATGTCCGCCGTATACAGTGACTGCCGGTCGCGCTCCAGGCGTATCCGTTGCACAACGGCGCCATCGGCGCCAGCAGAGGTAAACGCTTCAATATCTTGCGCTGTGTACGGGATGAAGATATCCCATTGAGTGATGGGCATTGGTTGCGCTCCTGGTATCCCTTCCTGAAAATCGTTCCCCACGCCGGTTTGCTGGCTAAGCAGCGGTACGTGCAGAGGTACTATCGCGGTAACTCTGCGCCAGCACTCGCCGCGCACCGGCGATGCTGTACATCTCCTGCTTCAACAGTCGCTTAATCTCCAGGATAAGCGTGACATCGTCTGCCGAGTAACGGCGTTGCTTGCCGCCGGTGCGCTTGGGTTTGAGGAACTCACTGAACTCCTTTTCCCAGTAGCGCAGAGTGTGTACTTCCACTCCGGTGAGCGCGCTGACCGCGCCTATCGACATTGACCCTCCGTTGTACAATGGCGACCGTCGCATCGTTCTCCTCCATGAGAATGATGTTCCCTCGCAATCCTGCGAGGTGTTTCCACCCAGATTATCGGCAAGCCACCCTGCAATCTGTAGTGCTCTGTGAGGTTTTGACGAAACCAGCAGGCTCATGATATACTGTGAGGGCAAACCTGCTCATCGTTACAGGAGGGAGTGCAGCGTGCGCAAAGTTGGAGTGTTCCTGTGTCTCTGGGGGCTACTGAGTATACTATCCTTAGCACAAACCGGGCAACCCACGCAACCGCCTGCCTCAACTACCACGCCGCCTTCCAGCAGTCAGGCGGACAATCAGCATGCAAAACTTGCTTCAACAAACGGTACCGCTCCGGCAATGTCGTCGGAGGGGCGCCCCAGGCAAACGGCACCGCTGGAAAAGTTCGGCTACAGCTACTTTAAGCAAGCGCGGGAGGCAATCGCCGTGCGCCGATTGTACTTCCAGATGCTGCTGCAGGGCACGCTGCAGTCTGCTCAGATGCCCATTCAGCCGCCCACAGGGATGCCGCCTGTCCAGCAACAATCTACGGAAGAGGGGAAGCAGGGCACAGCTGCTGCCGCTCCTGTTGCTCCCGGTGCGCCCGCCGGAACCGGACAACAGCTGCCGGCGTTTCCTTATATCGCTTATCCCTACTCAGTTCAGCCTGCTCAAGGAACACCCTTTGTGCTACCCTCAGCAGATGCGCTGAAGAATTTCGTAGGACCCGACGCCATGCTGTGGATGAACGTGCTGACACCCGCTCCCGAACGTTATCAGCTGGGACCGGGCGACCTGCTCACGCTGCGTTACTGGAGCGATACGCTAGAGCCACGAGAGGTCTCTCTTCGGATCGGCGCCCAGGGAGCGATAACCCTGCCGATGGGAGGCAAGATTATCGCCAGGGGACAAACGCTCGCCCAGCTGGAGGAAACGGTGCGGAAGGCGTTGTCGCGCGTCATCCGCAACGTTCAGGTGACGCTAACGCTGCGTGAGCTGCGCACGATGAGCATCATCGTCGCGGGCGAGGCGTATGCGCCCGGTAGTTACCAGGTGCCCGCCGTAGCCACCCTGTTTAACGCCCTCTACGCCTGCGGCGGACCTAATGACAACGGTTCCCTGAGGCGTATCCAGCTGAAGCGCACCGACGGCTCCGTGCATACTTTTGACTTCTACCGCTTCCTGCTATATGGCGACGGTAGTCAGGATGTGCCGCTTCAGCCAGGTGACGTTATCTTTATCCCTCCCGTAGAGGTGCAGGTGAGCGTATCCGGCGAGGTACACCGTCCGGCGATATACGAGCTCCTGCCCGATGAACGCCTGCGTGACGCCATCGGTTTTGCAGGGGGGGTAAAGCCCTCTGGCGTGGCACAGCGAGTAGCAGTCACCTCGGTGCGCCCCGGAGAGGCACGCCAGCTTATCGACGCCAACCTGCTGGATGACAGCGACCGGAACAATCCTCCCCTGTACGACGGCGATAAAGTAGAAGTGTACAGTATTCGTCCTGTCTTCGCCAATGTCGTCACTATCGACGGCGCGGTAGACCAGCCAGGAAACTACGCGCTGACGCCGGGTATGACGGTGGCCGACCTGGTGGAGCGGGCGCGCGGGTTGCTGGAGGATGCCTACATCGACCGCGCCGACCTCTTCCGCACGAACCCGGACAACACGCAAACGCTCATCCCTGTGCCTTTAGCGCAGGCACTGCAACGCGACCCGCAGGCGAACATCCCCCTGCAACGGCGAGACCGGCTCGTCGTCTATGCGATAAAAGATGTGGAGTGGATGGGCGACCGGCGCGTGGACATTAAAGGTGCGGTGCAGAAACAGGGCACTTACTACCGCGCCGACAACATGCGCGTGCAGGATTTACTACTGCAGGCGGGGGGCGTCCTGCCCAATGCCTACGTGGAGCGCGCGTTCCTGCAACGGCGCAACCCGGACGGCAGTTACGGTCCCTTGCTCGCCATTGACCTGCGCAAGGCGATGCTGAACGAGTCTGAACACAACGTGCTCCTGCAAGACCGTGACGTGCTGATGGTGTACACCCGCGAGCAGGCGCAGTTTACTCCTGAAAACGTGGTCACTATAGACGGTGCAGTACAATCACCGGGCGTGTATCCTCGCGCCGAGAACATGCGCCTCGCCGACCTGATTCGGCTGGCTGGCGGCCCTCTCCCCGAAGCGGCAACGCGGGTGGAGATTGCGAAGTCGCGCAAGCCCGTTGGCACTCCTCCGATAGAGGTAAGCCTTGAACAGGCGTTGCAGGGTTCGGAAGCGCATAATCCGCTACTGGAAGACGGCGATGTGGTAACGGTGCGAGCACGCGGCGATTTCCGCCTGAAACCGCAAACGGTCTACCTGCGCGGCGCAGTGAAAGAACCCGGTCCTTACACATTGCAAGCAGCTACCGAGCGATTGAGTGATATTGTGAAACGCGCAGGCGGGCTTCTGGATACCGCTTACCCGCAGGCGGCGCGCCTGTTGCGCCGTCCGGATCAGGTGGTAAGCGACTTGCAGAAGACGTTGACCGGGCGTATTCTGCAAGTTATGAAAATTGTTAACGAGGAGGAGTATCGGCGCGCGCTGGCACGGTCGGATGTAGAGCGTGTGCGTTTTGCGGCGGGGCTGGCACAACCTGCTGTTCCTGCAGGCGCGGCTGCGCTGGTAGGGCAGGTGGCGCCCGCCAGTGCCTCTCCTTCTCCAGAGAAGGTTGCGGAAGCAGCCTCGCTGTTCACCCGCGACATGGTCTCACAGGCACGCCCATTGAAAGAAGACGACCTGTTGCCTGCGGGTAACGTGCGCATCGACATGGTGACCGCTCTACAGAAGCCGGGTAGCGCGGCGGACATAGAGGTACGCGACGGGGACATCATCTACGTGCCCGAGAAGCCCACGACAGTAGCGGTTACCGGAGCGGTGGTAGTGCCTTCTGCGGTGCTCTACACGCCGGGCAAGGGAGTGTCGTACTACGTGGAACATGCCGGTGGTTTTACCGCCGACGCTGCGCGGGACAAGATACTGGTTATCCGCGCAACAGGCGAGGTTCTGCCTGCTCGAAAGGTGCGCACGGTGGAGTTGGGGGACATTATCTTTGTGCCGACGCGGGTGATGGCGGAACGGCTGCGCGACCGGCAGGCGGAGCTGGATGCGGCGATACGCTCTATCACAACAGGTGCGATTGTGTTCCGCCTCATCGAGACGCTGGTAAAGTGACGTAACGGGGCATTCAACATAAAAGCCCCCTGACCGATTGGTCAGGGGGCTTCATTAGCTCCTGGCGACGTCCTACTCTCCCAGCGGGTTGCCCCGCCAGTACCATCGGCGCTGGAGGGCTTAACGGCCGTGTTCGGGATGGGAACGGGTGTTTCCCCTCCGCCATGGTCACCAGGAAACATCTGGTGTGAGCCACTTGAGAGCTGCACAGGGGTCGGCATCTTGGACAAAGCGTGAATATGGTCAAGCCCTCGGACTATTAGTACCGCTAGGCTGAACACGTTGCCGTGCTTACACCTGCGGCCTATCCACCCGGTTCTCTTCCGGGGTCCTTACCGGGTTATCCCCGTGGGAGGTCTCATCTTGGGGCGTGCTTCGCACTTAGATGCTTTCAGCGCTTATCACTACCCGACATAGCTACCCAGCGTCTGCCCCTGGCGGGACAACTGGTACACCAGAGGTCGGTCCGTCCCGGTCCTCTCGTACTAGGGACAGCCCCCCTCAGACCTCCTGCGCCCACCGCGGATAGGGACCGAACTGTCTCACGACGTTCTGAACCCAGCTCGCGTACCGCTTTAATAGGCGAACAGCCTAACCCTTGGGACCTGCTCCAGCCCCAGGATGCGACGAGCCGACATCGAGGTGCCAAACCTTGCCGTCGCTGTGAGCGCTTGGGCAAGATCAGCCTGTTATCCCCGGGGTAGCTTTTATCCGGTGAACCCTGGCGCGTCCACACGCCACCAGAGGGTCATTAGGCCCGGCTTTCGCCCCTGCTCGACCAGTCGGTCTCACAGTCAGCCTCCCTTATGCCCTTACACTCGACGCGTGATTTCCGACCACGCTGAGGGAAGCTTTGGGCGCCTCCGTTACCTTTTAGGAGGCGACCGCCCCAGTCAAACTACCCGCCTGATACTGTCTCCTCGCCGGATAACGGCTCGGGTTAGCGTCCCAGAATAGTCAGGGTGGTGTTCCATTGGCGCCTTGCGGCTCCCACCTACGCTCTACAGACTACTCCAGAACGCAATACCAGGGTGTAGTAAAGCTCCACGGGGTCTTTCCGTCCTGCGGTGGGTAACCGGCATCTTCACCGGTGCTACAATTTCACCGAGTCTCCCGTTGAGACAGCGCCCAGGTCGTTACACCATTCGTGCGGGTCGGAACTTCACCACATCCTCTGTTTCCAGAGGGGGTAGACTATCCCTTTTCCTCGCCGAGTACCCTTAGGAGATCGCGTTTGCTACGCTTGCGCACGCCCGAACTGTTCATGGCATACGCGAGGTCGATAATCTCGCGCAGATGTTCACGGTTCAGGTGCAGGTTTGCGTGCACCTTTTTGCAGATGCTCACAAAGCGTTCGAAGTCTTCGCGCTTTGCGCCCTGTAGCGGATACCGCTCGAAATGCGGGATGATTTTCCGCATCAGGTCGCGGATAGACCGAACTTCGTATTTGTAGGTTCGGTCGGCTCGGCTGTAGCGGATACCGCCACATCCGAAGAACTTCTGCACGCTTTGCAGCAGATGCAGGTCTTTCTGGTTCAGTGACAGGCTAAAGGACGGGCGCGTTTCGATGCCCACCTTCAGTCGTTTGCGCAGGGTGAAGGTTACATGGAAGCAGGCTTCACCTTCGCTCAAGCCTGTCACGTACCAGGCGTCCAGTTCGTGCGTGTCTGGCGTCATTGCGCGTCTCCATAGGCCCCACTTCCTTGCCGAGGCAAGGGGCGAGGAACCGGCATTTTGCGCACCCGTTCAGGGCGCGCCTCCCCTTTCGGGTCAGTCGTTACGGGGTTCCCTGTTTGGGAACTTCCCTCGGGATTACCCTGCCCTTTTGGGCGAGGGCTTCCCCGATATGAGCCGGTTTAGCGCTGCGCCTTACGGCGTCAGCGGGGCAAGTCCAGGCTTACCCGACTAGGAATTTCGCTACCTTAGGACCGTTATAGTTACGGCCGCCATTCACCCGGGCTTCGGTTTGGGGCTTTGGCTTACGCCGAACCCCTCCCCTTAACCGACGGGCATTGGGCAGGTGTCACCCCCTATACGTCGCCTTTCGGCTTCGCAGAGAGCTGTGTTTTTGGTAAACAGTCGCCTGGGCCATTTCACTGCGGCCACCTTGCGGTGGCGCCCCTTCTCCCGAAGTTACGGGGCCATTTTGCCTAGTTCCTTAACGGGAGTTCTCTCGCGCGCCTGAGTATCCTCTACTCGCCTACCTGTGTCGGTTTGCGGTACGGGCAGGACAGGCACTCCTTAGAGGTTTTTCTCGTCCGGAGTCCGCCCCACTTCGCCTTGGCCGTAGCCGCGGCTCGTCCCTGGTCAGAGGCTGAACGTGCGGCGGATTTGCCTACCGCACACCTCCAGCCAGGGAACGCGGTCAACCAACCCCGCGCTTGGAGCTTTCCCCGGCGTCACCCCATCGTACAAACGCGCCTGCCTGGTCACGGAATATCAACCGTGTGTCCATCGCCTACGGCAATTGCCCTCGGCTTAGGCCCGACTGACCTCAAGAGGACGAGCCTTCCTTGAGAACCCTTAGGCTTTCGGCGGATGGGATTCTCACCCATCTTCTCGCTACTCATGCTGGCATTCGCACTTCTGCACGCTCCACCAGTGCTTCCGCTCTGGCTTCACCGCGTGCAGAACGCTCCCCTACCGCTCTCCTGAGTATCAGGAGAACCCGCCGCTTCGGTAGCACGCTTGAGCCCCCTTACATTATCGGCGCAGAGCCACGTCGACCAGTCAGCTGTTACGCACTGTTTAAAGGATGGCTGCTTCTAAGCCAACCTCCTGGTTGTCTATGTGACTCCACATCCTTTCACACTTAGCGTGCATTTGGGGACCTTAGCGGGCGGTCTGGGCTGTTTCCCTCTCGACTGTGAAGCTTATCCCCCACAGTCTCACTGCTGCGCTTCATCTGCCGCCATTCGGAGTTTGGTTGGGTTTGGTAACCTGGTGAGGCCCCTAGCCCATCCAGTGCTCTACCTGCGGCAGAAAACACGCAACGCTGCACCTAAATGCATTTCGGGGAGAACCAGCTATCTCCGCGCTCGATTGGCATTTCACCACACTACCCACAGCTCATCCGAGCCGTCTTCAACCGACACCGGTTCGGGCCTCCACGAGGTCTTACCCCCGCTTCACCCTGGCCATGGGTAGATCGCGCGGTTTCGGGTCTACCGCACGCGACTAAACGCCCTATTCGGACTCGGTTTCCCTGCGGCTCCGGCACGGAGTGCCTTAACCTTGCCGCGTACGGTAACTCGCCAGCTCATTCTGCAAAAGGTACGCCGTCACCCTTTGGATAGGGCTCCGACTGTTTGTAGGCACACGGTTTCAGGTTCTATTTCACTCCCCTCCCGGGGTGCTTTTCACCTTT
>BEHS01000195.1 GCA_002898895.1 bacterium HR16
GTATCCGCTGGGATGTGAAAGAGCCTGCGGTGGAAGTGACTAAAGGAATACTTCTGCCGATATGTCGCACCTACGGCGACGTACCTCATGGACAGCCCCTGGTACTGTTCGGCAGCAGTGAGCGGCTGGAGGTGGCGGTGAACGGAGGCAACGCGGCGCAGGTGTTAAGCCTTCGACGTGGCGACACGGTGAGGGTTTTGCGGCGCGAGAGCGCTCCGCCCCCGCGTGTGCAGAGGGCGTTGAATTTGGGGTGAGGTCAGGCGAGCGATAGTTGCTTCGACGCGAGAAATATGCTACGATGATAGCAAAGCCCTAAGATTCTCAGCGGAGGGGGTGTTCAGGTGACACCACCAATTGCCTTACGTACTGATGAAGAAGGTAGCAAGGTAACCGCTACCCTGCGTATGGCGGATTACATCGACTTGTTGATACGCGCTAACGAGTGCGATCCCAGCTATTGGCCCGCTGGGAAGCAGCATGGTGCGGCATTGCTTCGGCGTCTTCGCGAAATAGAGGCTGACTGCATTCGACAGCACGGTGCCTTCGACTGGGAGAAACTGCCAGCAGAGTTGCAGGAAGAGTACGACGCCCTGCGCTTGCAGTTGGACGAGTTGCGTGATGACGGGACAAGGGTGCAGTTTTCAGACTGGGTGCAGGGCGCAGAGGGATGACGTATCGGGTACTGCTTACGAAATCCGCTCTGCGTCGCTTGCGCAGGATTTCTGCTGAGGCAAGAGAACGAGTTGCAGAGGCAATAGACCAGTTGCGCAGCAATCCCGCCAGTGGCTGCAGGAACCCTCATACTCCCCGCGAAAAGAGAAGTGTTCATTTCAAAGATGCACTGGAGGGTAACCATGCGTCGGTTTGTGTACATGCTGAGTCTGCTGGCAGTACTGGTGCTGTTGTTTTCTGCCTGTGGGAAACGCCAGACGCCCCCTGGCACTGCTACCACACCGTCGGGGCAGTTGCGCATTGCGGTGGTGCCTAAGGGCACAGCGCACTCGTTCTGGCTGACGGTGAAGGCAGGCGCGGAGCAGGCGGGACAGGAAGAGGGAGTGCAGATTCTGTGGAAAGGTCCCGCCGAGGAGACGGATGTGGAGGGGCAACAGCGCATTCTCGAAGATTTCATCAACCAGAAAGTGGATGCTATCGTGATGGCGGCGTGTGATGCGGACGGAATGGTTCCTATCGTCAAGCAGGCGATGGAAGCGGGCATTCCCGTTATCACCATCGACTCAGGCGTGAACTCAGACGACCCACTGAGCTTTGTCGCCACAGATAACGTCGCCGCGGCGGCGAAAGCGGCGGAGGTGCTATGCCAGCTGGTGGGCGGCAAGGGGAAGGTGGGCATGATACCCTTCATCAAAGGCGCGGCGTCGTCGGAACAGCGCGAACAGGGCTTCCGTGAAGGTATTAAAAAGTGCCCGGGAGTCACCTTGGGACCGGTGTTGTATTCGCAGAGTCAGGTAGAACGTGCCATGCAGGTCACCGAGGATATGCTCACCGCCAACCCCGACCTGGTGGGCATCTTCGCGGCGAACGAGCCGGGTGCGGTAGGTGCAGCTACCGTGCTGGAGCAGCGCAAGCTGGCAGGCAAGGTGAAGCTGGTGGCTTTCGACGCGGCACAGCCGGAGATCGACGCTCTGAAACGGGGCACGATTCAGGCGTTGATTGTGCAGAACCCCTTCAAGATGGGCTACGAGGGTGTGAAACTGGCGGTGAAGGCAATTAAGGGTGACCGCGCCAGCATTCCCAAGCGCGTAGACACGGGCGTTACCGTCGTCACGAAGGAGAACCTCGATAGCCCTGAGGTGCAGGAGCTGCTGAAAGAGAGACAGTAAAGGTGTTCTCGTGGTCACTTTAGAGCGTATCGAAGAGGCAAGACGGGCGGCGCAGGGGATAGTGCAGCACACTCCTCTGTTCCCCGCCCGGATGCTGAGCGATCTGGCAGGCGTGCCGGTGTGGCTAAAGGTGGAGAGCTTCCAGCGCACCGGTTCATTCAAGATTCGCGGAGCATACGAATGCTTGCGTCGCCTGCCGGCAGAAGTGCGTGCGCGAGGGGTGGTCACCGGTTCGGCGGGCAACCACGCGCAGGGGCTTGCGCTGGCAGCGAAGACCTTCGGCATACCGGCAACTATCTTCATGCCGGTGTTTGGCTCCATCGCCAAGATGCAGGCGGCGAAGGCGTATGGCGCTACCGTGATTCTGCAAGGCGAGGGCTTTGCAGAGGCGGTGGAATCAGCACAACGCTACGCGCAGGAGACAGGTGCAACCTACGTGCCCGCCTACGACCACGACGACATCATCTGTGGGCAGGGCACATGCGGACTGGAAATCCTGGACGACCTGCCCGAAGTGGAGCAGATTATCGTGCCCGTCGGAGGCGGAGGGCTGTTCGCTGGCATTGCGGCGGCGGTGAAGGCGCGGAACCCCAAAGTGTCGTTGATAGGGGTGCAATCGGATGGAGCGGACACCGCGGTGCGCTCGTGGCGGGAGGACAGGCTGGTGGAACCTTTTCCCGTACGCTACACCCTCGCGGACGGCATTGCGGTGAAGTCGCCATCCGAACGCACCTTCGAGTACATCCGTCGCTACGCCGATGAGATGGTTACCGTAGATGACCGAAGCATCGCGCGGGCGGTGCTGTGGTTGCTGGAGCGCAAAAAGATTGTCGCGGAGGGCGCGGGGGCAGCAGGCGTGGCGGCAGTGCAGAGTGGAAAGATACGCCTGCGCGGGGCGACGGTGATTGTGGTCTCCGGCGGCAACATCGACGCCAAAACCCTTTCCGACCTGATTGAGCGCGAGATGCTTCATGCCAACCGCTATTATCACTTTTTCACCGCCGTGCCCGATCGACCGGGCGGTTTAGCTGCGCTGCTTCAACTGGTTGCGCAGGCGCAGGGTAACATCATGAGCGTCAACCACAATCGTATTCATCCCTCCATTCCTCACGGCTGGACAGGGGTGGAGCTGTTGGTGGAGGTGCGTGACGCCGAGCATATCGCGCAGATAGAGGGGTTGTTGCGGAAAAACGGTTACGAAGTGAGGGTGCTGGAGTAAAATGAGCCGAAGGTGCTGGAGGCTGGTTGTGGCGGTTTGTGCCTTTGCTCTACTCGTACAGCCCGTATTGGCACAAACGTGGCTCGTACGCCAGCGTGGCACGGTGCTGGAAATCGCGTACGGCAGTGGTTCCCACTTCCCTCAATATGCCGCCCTGCACCTAGACAGCAGCTATTTTCGGATGGTGTATTCCCCTCAATCAGGATGGGGGACCTCAATGATCCTGATGCCTGCGTTCTGGTCGGGGGGCAGGTACTACCAGGGTACACCGGTAACCGCCAGCTGGCGAACAGAGGGCAGCGACCTGCTCCTGCTTATCTCAGGAACTATCGCCAGCCTGCGGGTATCGCTGGAGGTACGGTTGTCTCCGCCTGCGAAGAACAGCTTTATTGCACGGGTAAGGACGCTAAATGTCACCGGCAATATCGCGCTGGATAACCGTCCGGCTGAGGCGTTCAAGCCGGTGATGCTCTCTTCGATGCATGTTTCGACAACGCAGTGGGACGCGCGTGTAGCGTACGTGGAAGGGCGCATCTACGATTTGCCGTCCAGCGGGTGGGTGATTTATCCAGCAAAAACCGGAAGCCGCTTCGGGTTGATTGGTGGCACATCCAGATGGAAAACCAATGCACCGACGATGGAGGTAGTGCTCAGGCAACCCAGAGCTTTGCAAGTTACAGGCTGGGTGACCTATAGCACCAATCCCAACGATGATAATGTGGGCTTTTGGGCGGCGTCGGCGCAGCTACTTCGCGCGTGGCAGTACACACTTCGCGCTACGGTGACACACCCCGTGGGACGTTAGTCCAGCAGGTTCGGTAAGGCAGACAGCGGGGCGTGCTTTCGCTGTCGAGAGATCATCGAAGGGGAAGGGCACAAGAACGATTTTATTCTTAAACATGAAGGGGCTTCCCGTCGGCGAGGGTGTAAATGTCTTCCTCAGGCTCTTTCAGGAAGTCAAACGCCGGGTTTGTCGCTGCAGCTCGGAGCCACTCTTCTTCGTCGGCGTTTGGCTCCTCCTGTAACAACAGGATCACACGCACCCGCGCAGGACCTGATACTGGCAGTTGTTCGTCCAGAATAAGTCGGCGGTGCGCGTCGATAATGCCCGTTGTCTCTATAGCTTTTGTAGCAGTGCCCATCAGTGCCACCTCCGCTTTCATTATACACGCCAGCACAGTGCCAGTCAAACGGCTGGCTTATTCTAACGGCGCATTGCCTGCAGGCGTATCTGCGCCGCTTTGAGGTTGACCTCTCGCATGCGCTTGACCAGCTCCCACTTGGGGCGGTCGGTGAAGTCCACCAGTCCAAAGGCAAAGTGTTCCCCGATTACCAGCGTGTTGCCTCTGCCCGGTCCCCGCCCTGTCAAGGGCTGGTCACGATACTGAAACCACATTACGCCCACGCAGGCGGGGTGGTGAGCGGCGTTGGTTACCCACTGCCTGTACATCTCCCCAGAATCCGCTTCGTCCTTTGCCCACACAGGGTATCGTCCGTAGGCGCGTGCGCCCTCGTGCCACGCCGGGAAGGAGAACTCGCCGCACAGAATGGGCTTGTCGATACGGGCAATCAGACGTTTCATCCAGTCATCCGCGAAGTCGGGAGCGTAGCGGTCGTAGCCGAGTACGTCGCAGTGTTTTGCACTCAGCAGCCAGTCTTCCTCGTTCTCCCACCAGCCGGGCACAATCCAAAAGCCAAAGTAGAGGTGGTTCGGGTCTATCTCCTTCACCGTGCGATAAATCCAGCCGTAGTACCGGTCGGCGTAGAAGCGGCGCAGGGCTTCGATATCCTCTTCAGGCGGATTTGGCGGTGCGTTGTACAGTGCGTTGCGGTCGTGTGCTGTTACTCTCCATGCCTGCACCAACCGCGAAAGGTTATTTCTGTACAGGTTTTCCAGTACATAATCTATCAAACTGCGTTTGCCTGCTGGTGCACCGGGTAGGCGTAGAATCTGTCTTATCTCCTCGCGGGTGTTAATCTCATCGAACTCATTGCCCACCGACCAGCCGAGCACCCATGCGCTGTTGCGCAAAGGCTCTATCTGCCTGCGCAGGCTCTCGCGGAACAGCGCCTGAATCGCAGGGTCGAAAATGTCGGGGTGGCGTACCAGGTTCGGCACATCCCAGTGTCCCAGTACCGGTGCACAGGGAAAGCTTTCCAGCCTGTCCCACTTACCTGCGCCGGAGAAGCCCCATGTGAGTAATCTTTTTCTAGCAAGTTCTACACTTTGTTGCTTCCAGTCATTCCCAAAGCGGCGCATCAGGTTCACTGCGTGCAGGCAGACATAATCGGTTCCTGCGCGCTCACCCCACACGTCTTTGCCCCACACCTCAGCGGTCTTACCTTCGCGCGGAGGAAGCCACTCGAAAACCGCCTCTCGCTCTGAAACAGGGGTCCGCTCCCATAACAGGGCAGGCACCGAGCACACGCCCAGATAGAAACAAGGATACCCCTCGGGGGTAACCAGCCACCAGTAATCCCCCTTGCGAGTTATGCGGTAAAAACCGGTGCCTTGCTCACGCCATCCTGCTTTGAGATAGCCGCCGAAGCGGTCAAAGTCGGAGGGAGTGCCCCATTGCGCAAGGATACGCTTTTCTTGCTGGAGGCTTCGCTGCAGGTCGGCGTCGGTACGCACTTTGTCCACTGTTTGTACATACCGACATTGCCCATACCGGTCGATGTAGGGTTGAAACCGCTTCCAGTCGGGCAGTGGTACCAGACGGAAGGTGGCTTCGATGGTTACCGGCAAGGCGGGAGCAAAACCCTTCCGGGTTACCGGTTGCCCCCAGAAGGTCTCAGGATTGAACATGCGCACAGGCTCAGGAACGGTAGCCGAAGATTCTGCCAGTGGCACGTTTACTGGCTTACCCTTGCCTGTTCGGATGCTTACGCGATGCGCAGTCAGATGGTAATCCGTCGCGCCGTTCGCCCACGAAGGGATCATCCCGATCTCCAGCGCGCCGCTGTGTGCGCTGAATCCACCCGCACTTTCTCCGAGGGGCTTACCGTTCAGCCACAGGGAGGCTCCCGCTTCGGTGATTTGCGCTTTCAGGGTATAAGTGGTGTCCCACTGCCATTGGGGAGAGCCGACGATGAACCGCCAGCTGTTGCCGTCTGCGACGCCCAGCGCAATACGTAGCGTGCTTAACCGACATACAGGCTCCGGTGTTTCGTTTTCGAAGCTCAGGTAGAAGCCGACGCGTTCCTGCCAGTTGTATTGAGCCGCGAAGTAGTATCTGTGTTGTGCCATGATGTCCACCGAAGCCCGTAGTTTTACCGATGGTATTCTATACAACGGTTTCACGTTCCTGCCGATAATGAACGTGAGGAGGTTCGGCGGTATGGCGTATCCTGCGCAGCATATCGAGATAACAGGCATCGACGTCAACAGTGTGGAGAAGGACTCTTCGTTTGCTACTGCGTACGCCTTTACGATGCAGTTATCCGAAATGCCTAACGAGGCGTGGACACTGGCATTCTCGGAAGAGTGGAAAGCGATTACCGCGGCGCGCAAGCTCCAGCTGGATGTGGTGGGCGACCGTCTGCGCTGTATCGTTTCCGAAGGGGACGATTTACGCCGCGTAATTCAGTTTGCTTATGAGTTCGTGGAACGCATCAACCAGCGCGTGCCGTACTATTGCGCCCAGCTGGAGGAGCGCGAACGCCGTGAAGAGGCATATCGGCGCGAGGTGGAAAAGCATATCGCCCAGATTCGAGCGCGACTGCAGGCGATTGCCAGCGAGTTTGGGCAAAGGCGGGCTGCGTGATGGCATGTTATTATGACGAGCACGAAAGGACGGTGTGGACACCTTGACCACAAGCGGCATCAACTTTTCCGGTCTTGTCTCGGGCATGGATACCGAGGCGCTCATCCAGCAGATTATCCAGGTGGAAAGCAGGCGCAAGACCATCTGGTCCACACAACAGTCACAGCTCACCCAGCGTCTTAGCGGCTTGCAGGCTCTGCAGGCGCAACTGCTGGGTTTCCAATCGGCTATTTAGCGAGTAACCATGCAAACCGCGTTCAAGACCGCCTCTGCGACCAGCAGCGCGGAGAGTGTAGCGCGCGTCACCGCGACCACCGACGCCATTCCGGGCACTTACCTGCTGGAGGT
>BEHS01000196.1 GCA_002898895.1 bacterium HR16
GACAGTTGGCAAAGAGAGCGGTCCTCTTGTTCACTTCGTAAACGCTTCCCCGTCGCCGCGAGAAGATGCGCCGTTTCCACTGCTGCCCGCGTCCGTGGGAATGGCTGTTGTAGCAGGGGGTACGGTCTACTGGCTACTCAGACGACGTAGTAAGAGCACGTAGATGCAACAACTTTGAGGGGATGAAGCGGCAATATTACCGGGAAACCGCTTCAAAGGAGGTTTGCAACCATGCGACAGCACGTGTTCGCTTTTCTGGTGGCGCTGGTGGTGTGGACTGTTGCTAATCTTGTTGCAGCTTCTTTGTCAGCGCTGGCTTCGGGAACCAGCGTCACTTGCGCAGAGGAGTGTTACTACTACTGGCACCAGGTGCGCTTGGAAAATCACTGTCAGCAAGACGGGCAGAGATGTACAGGTGTCTGCCGCAAAATTGTGGCGTTGCATGGCGGGTGTGTCCCTAGCGAGAACCCCATGTCGCGCTGTAGAGAATACTATCACCCAGCCATACCGGACGTCTACGAGTCATATCGCGTTGGTAGTCCCCCATGCAATAGAAACAGTAACTGTGGAGCGATATACAATTATCGCGGGAAAGCATCCGAGACCGTCACGGTAAGGGACTGCGAAGTATGGCTGGATATTTCCTGTTGAATCAGTATGTCTGTTTCCTGTCGGTTAGTTTACTACTTGCGCTACTGACGTTGAACTCAGCCGTAGGACAAGAGCGGGGTGTACCCTCCGCTCTTGTCAGCGTGCTTCGGCAGAGAGAGCAGGACTGTCTCCGATTGGAAACGGAGTGGGACTGGACAAGGGATGTACCTGGCGATCCCGCAGCGGTACGCAGGTTGGAACAAGACATCCAACGTGCTTTGCAATCCCACCCGCCTGCGGAGCGCGCTAAGGTGGAGCCAGATATTCGCCGCATGTATTCTGCCCTCGCTTATGGTTATCGCGAGCGCACACGGTGGGTTCTGCGTGGGTTGGGTGATAAATATGCTTTTTGGGGCGACCTACCGGTAATTGGCAACCCAGAGGTACGTGCTCCCTACAGAGCAATCATATACCCCAACGGGGTGCTCGTAGATGGGCGCATAGTACAGCCTTTTGCGCAGTGGGTTTTGCATGAACCGGTCCTGCTCATCGTGATGGCGGGGATGAATCCGCTTGAGTTGCTTCAGGACGTGCAAGTTAGCCCTATCGGGGATAACCAACGGTCGGTTATCGTGCAGGGTAGGATGAAGGAGGTGGATGCACCATACTCTAACTACGCTTCCGACAAACCATTAAGAATCACCATTGACCTCAGCAAAGGAGGAGCAGTCACCAGCATTCGATTTACTCGCCCGGAGGGCAGGGTAGGGGAAGTGGTAGTACGAGAATGGAAAAGATATCGAGGGTTGTGGCTGCCCGGCAATCTTGTGTTGAGGGGTGGAGCATGGGGGAGTAGTCAGGAGCTAGACCTTGTCAATGTGCGTGATTCCTCGCTCAAACATCCTGAGTGGTTCAGGGAAAGAGCGCCTGTAACAGACACCCGATTGGTGCCCCCGGGTGAGGAAGGTGTTGCGTATCGGCTCTCTGAGCAACTGCCATCGCTCCAAGAACTGGAGGCAATGAGAACCCGTGCTACTCGTGGAAAAGGAGCTGTCCGGTCGTCTTGGTGGCGCATTATCCCTCCCCTCCTGCTCATCACCATTGGCGTCCTGTGGTACTGGCGGTTGAGGCGGGCGGAGGGACGTAAGGCATAGAGACGGTGAAAGCATGGAGCCTCCTGCGGTGGTTGGTCGCCTTCTGGCTGGTGGTGGGATATACCTTGCCCAACACGCTCTGGCAAAGGTACTCGGCGGAGATTCTCATCCGTCGTGCTCTGGTAGACGCGCCCCCTACGACGGCTCTGCTGGTGAGTACAGGGGTGTTTGTGGTGGCATGGTGGACATTTGCCCGCAGCGCACGTCTGGAATGCTGGGCAAGCCTCCTGTGGTTGTTGCTGCTGGTACTGGCGAGCGGATATCTGTTTGACCCGATGGGGCGCGGGTATGCGGGTACAGGCTACCTCCGGTGTGCGTGGGTATTGTGCCTGTTGAGCACAGGAGTCTTATGCGCACGCTTGCTAACGCCCACGCAGTTGATGGCAATAGTGGTCGTGCTGGCGGTTATGCAGGCGGGCTACGCGCTGGCAACTTTTGCGATGGGGCAGAACCTGTTCCATACCCACCGGCTGGCGCGGGCGGGAGGCACATTTGGCACGCCGGTGCATGTGTACACGATGATGCTCCTCGCCTTACCGACGTGCCTTGCGCTGATGCACCGATTGCGCTATCATAGAGCGCGGGGTGTGCTCGGTATTTCTGCGCCGGTGATGCTGGCTGCGTTGTGGTTTACCTACTCGCGCTCGGCATGGCTGGCGGTCGGTGTGGTGCTGCCGTTGGTGGTGTACGCGTTGTGGGAGCAGAGGCGTCTGGCGATAGCGCTGGGGGTGGCGTTGTGGATACTGCTTGGGGGTATGTATGCCTTGCGTTTGGAGAGCAGCCCTCGACACGGCGACACGACTGCACAAGCGCGGGTGGATATCTGGCGCATGGGCTGGCAGATGTTCAAGGAGAACTGGCTGTGGGGCGTGGGCGTAGACAATGTGCGCCTGCGTTATACCTCCACATGGCGAGGCTACGCGGTCAGCACCTGGTACGGCGCACCGGAGAATCAGTTACTGCTCTGGCTGTGCGAGCGCGGGATATGGGGTGGTCTCTTCGCCATAGCGCTGGTTGTGGCGTTCGTGCGGCGATTACGCCAGTGTCAGCCGGTGTACCGCTGGGGATGGGGCGGCGCGTTGCTGGCGATAAGCGTTCTTGGCATGTTCCAGTCAGTGTTCGGCAGGGTAGAGGAAGGCGTGGAGACGGTGCTGGTGAGTGCCATCTGGGCGTCGACGCTTCGAGAGGAGGCGACAGAAGATGCGTAAACAGCGGGCGTTCTCTTTGCCGGAGATGCTGATTGTGGTCGGCATCATCTGGTTGCTGGCAGCGTTGCTGTTTCCCGTGTTCAGCAGTGCGCGTCAGCGCAGTTACGAGACGGAATGCACGTCCCACCTGCGTCAAATCGGCATGGCGATACAGATGTATCTCAGCGACTACGATGACGAGTATCCGCTGCGTCTTCTCTCGCTGATGTCGGGATATGTATCGCATCGGGGCGTTTTCTTATGTCGATTGGACGGGTTTGAGGGCAACGCAGAGCCCGGTCGGTACTGGGTTTCGCCGGGGACCAGCTACTTCTATCTGGGCGATGTGGACTACGGCATCGACTACTTCCGCAGTATCGGCGAGTACGACCCCAACTTCCCTCCGTGGGCGGTATATATTCGCACCATGCCTGCTTCCGAGGCGAAGATGGTTTCCGATAGCTGGCATCGCTTCCCCGAGATGACCCTGCGCCTGTACGCAGACGGACATGTTAAGATGGAGCCGTCGAGTAAATAACCCCTCTCCCAAAATGGGAGAGGGGTGGGGGTGAGGGTTATCTCCTTCCCTGTGTGACGCCGGGCCAGTCGTCCGTGCGGAAGGGGGAGGCGGGAAGCCCTGCCCGGTTATACAGGTTACACACCGGATTGTCTGCCCACGCATAGCGCACCGCTACCGGCTCTGATACCTGCGGGCTGGAGACGACCACCGTGTTGCCCTCGATGCGCGCCTCCGCCCACACGAACCTGCGGTTCTCGCCGGCGATGGCAAAACCTTTGAGCGGCTCACCGTTGGGAGTGGTCAATCCGCCGTCCACGTGCTTGAAGTACAGGCGGATAGCGTTGCCTTCGCGCTTCATGCGTTCGTAAATGGGACCGGAGTACACCACCTTCTTGCCGTAAGCGATTGCCAGCGCGTTCAGGGCGAGGCGTTTGCCCACATCCTGCTTGTTACGCGGGTGAATGTCGTTCGCGTCGCCGATGTCGCTGGCTACCGCCATACCCGTCTTGGGCAGGGCGAGGGTCATCGTTTGCGCTTCACGGAGCTCTGCCCATGCGCTCTCGCCCGGCTCAGGTTTGACCGCCATGAAGTTCGCCAGCTGCACGAAGAGGAAGGGGAAGTCGCCCTGCGCCCATGCCTCGCGCCAGTCCTGAATCATGGCGGGGAACAGGGTGCGGTATTCGTAGGCTCTGCCTGCGTTCGATTCGCCCTGATACCAGATAGCACCCTGAATCGCGTAGGGCACGACAGGCGCAATCATGGCGTTAAACAGCCCGGAGGGCTTCCATGGGTTGGTGCGCGGGTTCTGTGGTGGGTCGGGCTTCTTCGGTTCGGGTTTTCCTTCGGCGCGTGCCTGCGCGGCTGCTTTTTCCCACTCTGCCAGCTGTTTCTGGTAGTTCTCCAGCGCCTGCGGGTAGTTCGCTTCGGCACGTCGCCAGTTCTCCAGCAGGTAGCGCAGGGAGGGATTCGCCATCAGTGTGGGCTTGCTCGTCCACGACTCGGCGGGCGTGCCTCCCCATGCGGACTGGATCATACCCACCGGCACCTTTAGCGTTCGGTGCAATTCACGGGCAAAGAAGTATCCCACCGCCGAGAAGTTGCGCACCGTTTCTGGCGTGCAAGTTTGCCACGCGCCGCCGTTCAAGTCTTTCAGTGGTCGGTCGGAAACCGCTTTAGGCACCATGAAGAGGCGAATCTGCGGATAGTTTGCCTGCGCTATCTCCTGCTCGGCGTTATTGGATAGCGCCACAGGCCACTCCATGTTGGATTGCCCGGAACATATCCAGACCTCGCCAACCAGCACGTCATCGAGCACTATCGTATTGTTGCCGCGCACGGTCATCTGAAAAGGACCGCCTGCGGGCATCGGCTTCAGTGTAACGCGCCACTCACCGTCGTCGCCAGTAACGGTACTGACCTTCTGCCCGCGAAACTCCACCGTCACCTTTTCACCCGGCTCTGCAGTGCCCCAAACGGGCACCGGCTTGCGTTGTTGCAGTACCGCGTGGTCGCTGAAGATGCGTGCAAGGCGTACATCTGCAACTGCGCCGATTGCAAGAAGCATCCAGCATCCCACAGCACATATCCAGACACTTCGGTAGCGCATGTTAACCTCCTCTATCGAATGTTGATTTGCACCTCTGCTTCGCCCTGTATCTGCAATATCAGGTTACCGCCCTCCTGCAGGTACCGGTGCGGGTCGGTAATGGAAAGCGGTTGTCCGTTGAGACTCACCTGTGGCTGCTTCGTCAGGCCGTTTATCAGCACGTAGTACGGTCTATCTATCCAGCTTTTTATGCGAAACTTGCATAGATTCTTCTGGTCGACAAGCACCGTGATTGTGCCCGGCGCGTGGATGATGCACCCGCTACGGCGGAGCACGCGATAATCATAAACCGCAGGCAGATTATACAGGCGAACTGCGTTTGCCTGCACGGTGCCCGGGTTAATCGCGGGACCGTCACTGCGCTGTGCGCGCAGGTGATAGAAGTCGGGCAAGCAGCCCTGTCGTTCGGGGTCATCTTGCTTCCACGTGTGTTGTATACCGGCGGCGGTGATGCCGTCGGCGATGTGCTTCCAGTGTGCTTTGGGTTCCGGACGTGCCAGCCAGTAAAGGGCATCCGCGTATACCAGTCCGCACCACTGTACCGGCTGACCAAACCATACGGGTGCATGCCAGTTGGTGGCTCCCAGTACGGCGATGGTGCTGTATGGACCAACGGGTTGACCGGTCGGGTTGATGAGATAGGGGAAAGGCACGCCCGTCCATGCCCAGTAACGCGCCCGACGCAGGAACTCCGGGTTACCCGTCAGCTCGTACCCGATAACATATGCCTTCACGATGTGCGCCGACGCCAGGATATCAGGGGTGTGCAGGGGCATCTCCCAGGTCTGCGCCCCACGCGGCACGGTGTTATCGAATCGCTTGAATTGCTCCAGACGACGAACCGCTTCAGCAATCAGTTCCTTGTCTCCCGAGTACATTGCCATCTCCAGCAGGCGCACGAGCACCGCAGCGGTTAACCCATTGGCTGTGCGCTCCCAGTGCGTGCGGGCATAATCGGTGCCGCCGGGGCGCGGGTTATAAAGCACTGTACCGTCGGGCTGGAACGAGCGCAGCAGGTCGTGCGCGCTGTTGCGGGCGGCTTCGAGGCTTTCAGGCACTGCGCCGTATATTAGTGGAGCCACAGGGAACGCCACATGTGATACCCGGCTGAACAGGTACTGCTCCTTTGGCACGATGGCGATGGCTTCCTGCGCTGCCTGTCGCAGGCGACGGGCGGTTTCGCTATCGCGAATGTGCGCAGCAATCCATTCCATCCACACGGCGGCATCCGCTGCCGGTTGCGGACCGAAACCGGGCCAGTAGGCGTGGCGATACAGGTTGCCTTCACGGATTCGCGAGTCCAGCCAGCCTGCCGCCGCGAGTTTCATATACTCCTGCGCGTCCAGCCCGGTGTTCGGCACAGGTGGCAGTCCTCTCAGGCGCACGTACTGTTGCACCGCCGGAATCACCGTGTCGCCCTCTCCGCCGATAATGGTGGCGTCCAGCACCAGAGGCGTATTCGCCACCAGCGTTTCGGGGAAGTAGGGTAGCAGGTTGCCTTCTTCGCGGTTGTCGCCGTTGGAGCCGGGGAAGAGCACCCCCATCACGTGCCCGCCGGAGCCGAAGATGCGGTCGGGCGAGTCGAACAGCGCACTGAAATGGTTTGCCGTTTGCCAGATAAGACCCACGTACCGTCCCTGCACCTGCACCACCATCAGCGGGACGGTGATTTTGAGCGTATCGGGAACCTGCCTTTTAGAGGCGGGACCGATGATGTCTGCTTCTGAACTGCTCGGTTCGTTCTCCAGATACTCCAGTCCGCCGAACAACGCCTGTCCCTTCTCGCTACCGAAGGAGCCTGCGCCCGGGAAAAGCACCAGCATTGGCAGGAAATAGACCTGTCGGTCGCGGTCTACGGTCACGACAGTGCGCACATCTATCGCGTCCTTTTGCGCGGACGGGGAGAAAACCTGCTCTATCTTCCACCTTGCGCCATCGGGGTCGTTGAATACGTGCGTTATCCTCACCCTGTTGCGCTCTCTGGTCAGGGAAGGTTTTGCCGCTTTGTGCAGAGGTAGCCAGCGCACCGCACCCTCTGATTCGTCGCACAACTGCG
>BEHS01000197.1 GCA_002898895.1 bacterium HR16
ATCGCCGGGCATACTCCCAAACGCCGACACCAGCGCACCAAAGTCAAACAGCGTCACCTCGTTGTCCCCGTCGATATCCCCATTGGTGAGCGAGACGTTTACCGTCACGCTGGAGCCGCTGGCAGATACGTTCGGCACCACCTTCCGTAACCAGTGACGGGCTTTGAACGCAAGGTCATAGGTTTCAGGGGAAGCAGTAAAGGCGTAGTTGCCGTCGGCGCCCAGACTGAGGGTTCGCGTGCCGACCACGTTTCCCCCCTGCCGGAGCTCCACTGTCACAGGCATTTGGGTCACGTCACCGGCGAAGTCTTGCAGCTCCACGTTGCCGGTGATGGTAACCTGGGCGGGGGTTAACACAAAGCCGCATATTTTATTGTTGAAGGAGCCATAGCCCACAATCTGACCCGCATTGTTGATGTCCGTGGCACACCTAAGAACCCAGCCTGTGCCGGGTGGAATAGCGTCATTTAAGTTGATCTCATGCCCTTCTGCCGTCCAGAGAACGGCAGAATCATGCTTCTGCCCCACAAGGTCGCCCCGGTTATTGATGCCCCGTACGTAGCTATTGCGATAAGTGACGGGTTCGTGATCCAGCTCGGTCACAACCCCATTCTCCCAGCGAATAGCACGGGTATCGATATAACTGGTAAAGGGGAGTACGCCCCGGTAGCCTGCCACCTGTTGTTGGTCATTAATCGCTAACACCTCCGCCCAAATGAAGTCGTCGGGTGTAGGTGGGTTGTCATCACCGTTGTACTGTTCTAAGGGCTTAAAGATCCAACTTCCGCCATACAGGTCTTGATTGATGTACCAAGACACAGTCCCGATAATGTCCCCGTTATTGTTGATGTCCACTGCCGTTCCCGTGCAGGGAATGGTGCCACAGAGCGAGACGACCTGCCCGTTTTCCCATTTCAGCGGGATGGTATTGATCTCTCCCTGACCGTCTGTGCCCACAACGACATTGGAGTCGTTAATCGCATAGGCGATACCCCCGGAGCGCAGCACGGGTAAGTAAGTCAAGACATGATTGGCATCCCAAAGCGCGGGGTGATAGCCGTTAGCGCGCCCTACAATGATCCCGTTATTGTTGATGTCGAGCGCCTCGCCTCCGGAAAATCCGGAATCCAGCACAATCGCCTGTCCCTGATCCCACAGAAAAGCGAGCGGGTTCCGGTTTCTGAACCCCAGCCTGCCGACCGCTTGCCCCAGGTCGTTGATACTGAAAAGCGCCACGGATGCAGTGTTCGTGTAAGGGGCGGGGGGCAGAATCGCCTGGATTTGATAGCGATAGGTCTGCGCATAGCTCCCTATGAGCGTGTACTGAAACAAAAGCATGGCTCCGAGAGCCAGTCGTTGTAGCGTTTGAGTTTTCATGTGGTTTACTCCAGTTTCCCACCCTCGCGCTCCGGCTTGGGGTGATAGTGAATACCCAGCTCCTTCGGCTGTCCGTACAGTTCAGGATGGAGGTACTTGCCCCGATACTCGGCGGGCTTGGGTTGTTCGGTCTGATAGCCGTATTCTTGCACCCAGCGGTCGTTGCGGACGGCTTTCACTTCCCACGAGACTTTCACATGGGGCTTGTTGGTGCGGATAACGAACTGGTTGTTCTGGACCTCGCGCACCACCTTCGCCAGCACGAAGTCGTCGCTATTGTCAATCACTGTGAGGTGATAAGTGGGATCGCGGTTAATGGATTCAAAGTAGGATGGAAGGGTGATGGTGGCATATCCGTTTGCGTCTGTTACCACGTTTCCGCGATAGGCGTTGTAAGGCTCCGGTCCCTCCGTGCAGAAGTGGTTCAGGTAGTGGGTTTCGGGCCTGAGCGGATGGTCCATCTGGAACGATTTAGTGCCTGCGACACCGAAGTTTCCATAAGAGTAGACCCCGTAGCCCGAAGGACTGTAGCTACTCCCGACTACGCCGTAGGTGAGACCGCTGGTGGCGGTTGCCAGGCCATCGACGCCTGCACCTGAAGGGCTGTCGCTTTGCCCCCGCACACCGATGGTGATGCCGCTGGTGGCAGGTGCCCAGCCATAGACGCCATAGCCCTCATTGCTGTCGCTTTGCCCCCACACGCCGTAGGTGGGACCGATGGTACCGGCATAGCCAAAAACGCCTCTGCCTGAAGTGCTCCATCCCCCAACTCCAGTCCCTTCCGTACTACTTCCGGCCACGCCGTAACCGCCGGACACGTTATTGCGTCCCCAGACGCCACTCTTGTTCGCCGCATTTGTCTCTCCAACCACTCCGTCTCCAGTGGTGCTTCTTCCCCAAACTCCTTTCCCCCCTGCACTCGCTACTCCAAACAAGCCGGATCCCCATGGGCTCCGGCTCTCCCCATACACGCCGAAGTTGACACCGCTTGTGTCGTATGCCAAGCCATATACGCCTATGCCACCTGTACCGGCGCTTTCAAACCGTCCGCCGTAGGTGAAACCGCTAGTGGCGGTTGCCAATCCATAGACGCCTGTACCTGAAGGGCTGTCGCTTTGCCCATACACGCCGTAGGTGAAGCCGCTGCCGGCGGTTGCCAAGCCAAAGGCGCCATAGCCCGAAGGGCTGTCGCTTCGCCCATACACGCCGTAGGTGGTGCCGCTGGAGGCGTTTGTCCAGCCAAAGACGCCTCTGCCGTCGGTGCTGTTGCTTTGCCCAAACACGCCGTAGGTGAAGCCGCTGGAGGCGGTTGCCAGGCCGTAGACGCCTGTGCCATCAGTGCTGGCGCTTTGTCCCCACACGCCGTAGGTGTCACCGCTGGAGGCGGTTGCCAGGCCGTAGACGCCTCTGCCATCAGTGCTGGCGCTTTGTCCCCACACGCCGTAGTTGATGCCGTTGGGGGCAGTGTGAAGCCCGTAGATGGCGCGGGTTCCGGTCCCTGTTTCTACATGCAGAGGGTAAAGCGGACTGCTCGTGCTAATCCCTACATTGCCAGCGTTGTAGAAGATATTGCTACCAGACGCCTGCCAGAAGGTATCGCCCATGTCGGTGCCAGGCGACCATGCACTGCCGTCCCACTTCAGCACCTGACCTGCGGTAGGCGCGGTGCTCGCCACTGCACGACCCTGAATCTTCGCCACCGTCGGGTTCGGATAACTCCCGCTCAGGTCGCCACCGGCACTCCCGCCCGGCGGAAAACTGCTGGGCGCACCGATAATCCCGCTCCACGGCACCGTTAACGCGGAGTAAGCCAGCTGGCTATACGGAACACGGTTCACCTTCACGCGAGGGGAAAGGGTGGTATACGAGCCGCTTCCCGAAGGGCGTACCGCTATCTGCAGATACCGCTCGCTACCGTCCCACACAGACCCGAAGTCTAACTCGGTGGTGAACAGTCCGTTGCTGACGCTCACACCGATGCGCGTGACGGTGGAGCCCACCTGCGAACCGCCAGAGTTCGCCGTCCACAGTGAGAACTGGAGGTCGTAGTTGCCGTTGGCAGGGATGCCAGAGGTTTTGAGCATTCCCTGATAGGTAAAAGGTTGTTGCGCGAGGATGCTCCCCATGCAGCACAGAAGCAAGAGGAGCATCCCCACTGTGCGTGTAGCACGCATGGGAAAATCCCTCCTTTAGTGAAAAAGGTGTCGCCAACAGGCAGGATAAACCTGAGGGGTGGTCAGGAAGGTGGTGCTGTAACAGGTATCCATCCCGAGATCTACCATGTCTGGTTGGGTTTACCATAATATTAGTATGGATAAACATTTTTGTCAAGAGGGTGGAGTGACTATGTGATACGCTGGTTCACTCCTGTTGACACGACGGGCATGGTTGTGTTAGTGTGATACTTACAAGAGGGGGGTTACGTCAACTGCGTAACTCATGGAACTGTATAGGCAGCACCATGCAGATACTGCTGGCGCAGATAGTGGCATCGCCTGTTCGGTGAGAATTCGGCACAGACAAAAATGAACAAGACGTGAAGGCGGTGGATTCCAGACGGTCGTATCGCTTGCAGTGGACAGCAGGGGTGGCTCTCGTGGCTGCGGCTCTGTCGCTGGTGGGACTTGTTTTTTATATCATCCTGCACGCACCGATTCCATGCTGCGGCTGGGGACGTCCCAGCTGCCTCGGCAACATGAGGCAGCTGGGGTTGGCAGCGATGCTATACGCGCGAGACTATGACGACCGACTGCCCCTGGCGAACTGGCGTGATCCGCTGGTACCGTACCTTGAGCGGCTAAGACAGGAAGCCCCTGCCATCAGGGGAATGCCAGAGTCACACAGACCAGTACACGACGTTTTCCAATGTCCTCAGGACGCAACGCCACAAACCGATAGCTATGCCTACAATCGCTTTCTGGCAGGTCATAGCCTGGACAAGTTCTATCAATCAAACAGCGATTATAGTCGCACTGTTATGCTATATGAGGTAGAGAACAGCAAAATCGCCTTTCGGCACAAAGGAGGAACGAATATCCTGACGGTGGATATTCATGCCCGCTGGTACACTCCCGCCGACGTCGCCGCGCTGAAGTGGTGGTGAGAGATGTCTCACGATGGGAAGCGTGGTATGGAAGTCGGTGTTCATATTGTATCTTGATTTCCCTTCCAAAATCCTGTATATTACTACTTCGGAGAGGTCGCATAGTGGCCTAGTGCGCCCGCCTCGAAAGCGGGTACCCGGCGAAGAGCTGGGTCGCGGGTTCGAATCCCGCCCTCTCCGCCATTCTCATCCTTCGGTGGCTGACGAAACTTGTGACCACACCACTACAGGAAACACCGCTCTCTGACGCCCTGCATCGGCTGATGCAGACGGTTCCCGTTCCCTCTCACCTGCGCCTTCGCGAACCGCTGAAGGGGTACACTACCCTGCGTGTGGGTGGTCCCGCCGACCTCTTCTACAAAGTAACCGACATCGAGGAGTTTGCGCAGGTAGTCATTACTGCCCATCGGCTGAACGTGCCCACCTTCATTCTGGGGTCGGGTAGCAACCTGTTGGTGAGCGATAAAGGCATTCGTGGATTGGTGGTGTATAACTGCTGTCGGCGCATTGAGGTAGGCGAACTTACCTTCTCCGAATCGGGCGCATCCTTCCAGCAGCTTTTTCTCAAGACGGCGCAAGCGGGGCTATCGGGGCTGGAGTTTGCGGTGGGCATTCCGGGCACGGTGGGCGGTGCGCTGGTATCCAACGCGGGGGCGTTCCGTGAGAACATTTGCGACCTTGTGGAAAGCATTGACGTGGTCGTGGAGGGCGAGCGCAAGCTGGTGGGTAAGGAGTGGATGCAGTTCTCATACCGCGATAGCATTCTGCGTCGCCCCAATCCCCCACGCGCAGCGATACTGGCGGTGACCCTACGCTTGCGGCGCGGCGACCGCCGGCAGATTTTCGCCAGAGCGCGTGAACTGCAACGCTGGCGTATCGAAAGACAACCTCCCAACCCCTCGGCGGGCAGCTTCTTTAAGAACGTATACGACGCGGACCTTGCACAGAGGCTGCCCGGTCTGCCCGCCGCGCTGAAAGAGGCAGGTGTTGTGCCAGCAGGATACCTGATTGCCGAGGCAGGGCTGAAAGGGCTTCGCGTAGGCGGGGCGATGGTCTCGCAGAAACATGCCAACTTCCTCATCAATGCGGGTGGCGCCACCGCCCACGACATCCGCCAGCTGGCAGACATCGTGAAGCAGAAGGTTTATGAGAAATTCGGTGTGTGGCTCGAGGAGGAGGTGCTGACGGTTGGCGAGTGGGAGTAAGGCAGTTGACGAGGGTGTAGATTTTATGGGATACTCTCTTGGTAGACTCAGAGGGGGGTGAGGCAATGCCGACCACAACCATTCGCGTTAGCAAAAAAATCCATGATCAGGTGAGAGCGCTCGCGCAACAGACCGGAGAGACCATGCAGGATGTTATCTCGAAGGCGATAGAACAATATCAGGAGCAGCTTTTCTGGAGGCAAGTGAACGAGGCTTACGCGCGCTTGAGACAGGATCCCACTGCATGGCAAGAGGAACAGGAAGAGCGACGCCTTTGGGACAATACGCTAATGGATGGCTTAGAGGAGGAATAATCCGTCGTGCCGAGTCGGGGAGAGATCTGGCTGGTGGAGCTTTATCCGGTTCGTGGACATGAGCAGGCAGGCACAAGACCGTGCTTGGTGGTATCGGTGGACTCGTTCAACTCCAGTCCCGCGGGATTAGCACTGGTGGTGCCCCTGACCAGTCGACAGAGAAACATCCCGCTCCATGTGGAGATCTCGCCTCCGGAGGGCGGCGTTGTTGTGCGCAGCTTCATCATGTGTGAAGGCGTCAGATGCGTTTCCCACGACCGCTTCAGGGAGCGCTGGGGAAGCGTTACGCCGCAGACGATTGCGCAGGTCGAGCACCGACTAAAGCTGCTGCTTGGGTTGAAGAATGAGTAGCACAGAGGTTCTTCCATGAAAATCCGTGTGGTGGCGGTACAGTTCAAGCCGCGCAAGGGCGATGTGGAACACAATTTAGACCGCGTGGCAGATGCGCTGCGGCAGATTGTGGAAGACGGCGTGCCCGCCGATGTGGTGGTGTTTCCAGAGACCATTATCTCGGGCTATTTTCTGGAGGGCGGGGTGCGCGAGGCAGCGCGAACACGTGAGCAGATACTGGAAGCTCTGGTGCAGCGTTACCAGCCGTTTGCCCGCCCGGAGCCGCTGGATGTGGTGCTGGGTTTTTACGAGCTCTGGCACGGCAAGTACTACAACTCCGCGCTGTACCTTACCTTGAGTGCGGACCCCGAAGCATGTCGAATCGTACATACGCATCGCAAGTTCTTCCTGCCTACCTACGGTGTGTTTCAGGAGAAGCGATTTGTCGCGCGGGGGCGTAATATCGAAGTATTTCAAACACGATTTGGTCCAGCTGCCGTATTGATTTGTGAGGATGTGTGGCACTCTATCACGGGCGCCATTGCAGCGTTAAAAGGTGCGGAGGTGTTTTATGTGATTGCCGCCTCGCCCGGCAGAGGGTTCCACGGTGAGAACGTGGATAACGTGGTGAAATGGCAGCAGCTGCTGTGCAACATGGCGGAAGAACACGGGGTGTGGGTGGTGAATGCGAGTCTGGTGGGCTTCGAGGGAGGAAAAGGGTTCG
>BEHS01000198.1 GCA_002898895.1 bacterium HR16
CAACGGCTTCGCCATTTACCTTGGCGCGAGGTTCTAATTAACCAGATTGTGCGGTAGCAACGGCGGGAGATACTCTCCCGCCGTTGTTTTTTGCTCTCGTCAGGTGCTACAATAGTATGAGGCATCCTCAATAAAGGATGGACGCACACTAGGCAGAACAGGCAACCATGTGGCAGAGTGAATATCCTCGACGCAAGACGCGCCCGGTGCGTGTAGGCGCAATCACTATCGGTGGTGGGCATCCCATCGTCGTGCAATCCATGATTACCGCAGAAACGTGGGATGTGCAGCGCGCCGCCGAGCAGGTCATGCAGTTGTGGGACGCAGGTGCGGAGATAGTGCGCATCACCGCTCCTAACATGCGCGAGGCACAGTGCATCGGTGAAATCCGCAATATCCTGCTGAAGAAGGGTTATCGTGTGCCTCTGGTGGCAGACGTGCATCACCAGGGCACAGATATTGCGGTAGAAGTGGCGCAGTATGTAGATAAGGTACGCATTAACCCCGGTCTGTTCGTTTATCGCAAACCGCGCGGTCGTGCTGACGACTATACCCCAGAAGAGCACGAGCAAGAACGGCAGGCGATTGAAGAGGCGCTGGTTCCCGTCATAGAGGCATGTAAAAAATATGGCATCGCCCTGCGTATCGGCGTGAATCACGGCAGCCTCAGCGAGCGGATGCTGGTGACCTACGGCGACACACCTGAGGGCATGGTGCAGTCGGCGATGGAGTATATCGAGATTTGCGAGAAGCACGGCTTCCGCGACATCGTGATTTCGATGAAGGCGAGCCGTGTTCCCATCATGCTGGCGGCGAATCGCCTGCTGGCAAAGCGTCTGGATGAAACCGGGCGCGACTACCCTATCCATCTAGGTGTCACGGAAGCGGGCGACGGCACATACGCACGCATCAAGAGCACCGCCGGTATCGCCACCCTGTTAGCAGAGGGCATTGGAGATACCATCCGTGTCTCGCTATCGGAAGACCCGGTGAACGAGATTCCTGTTTGCTACGACATCCTGCAAGCGCTGGGCTTGCGCAAGACACAGGTGGAGTACATCGCCTGTCCTTCCTGCGGACGTACCAAGTTTGACTTGCCTACTGTTTTAAATGAAGTCCGTCGTGTCACTAAACACCTTAAAGGACTTGATATTGCCGTAATGGGTTGTATCGTTAACGGCCCGGGCGAAATGGCAGATGCCGATTACGGGTATGTGGGCAGGGCGGCGGGCAAAATTGCGCTGTATCGTGGGCGCGAGCTGGTAAAGGATAACATTCCACAAGAGCGCGGCGTGGAGGAGCTGGTGAACTTGCTGAAGCAAGATGGTAAATGGGTAGAGCCCGAGTAGGAGTCTTCTTGTCGCGATCACTGGCTGGTAAGCATATCCAGAAACTGCTGTACACTCACTATCTTGATTCCTACTACGCCGAAGCGTTCGATCAGTGCAGGGTCACGCTTCAGGTCGTCATCACGGGTTACAATGTATTCTGCACCGCCCCATATAGCCGTTTCCAGCAAGAAGTCGTCGCGAGGGTCGCGGCACATCTGGAGCGCGCCTGTAACCTCAACCCAGATCACCTGCTGCCGAATCAGCAGAGGTATCTTACAACAATGTCTTCATCAAGCTGGTATTTATGCCAGATGCGCGGACGACGCACTACTGCTTCGATTTCACGCAACAGGGGCTCACTGGCGACGGCTTCAAAAAGTCCATCTCGGAACGCGCGAACAAGGCGCGCAGGGGAACCATGCGGGTTCAATAATGCCGATACCCACACATTGGTATCAACCACCACCCGCATTTTTTCGATGTTCCTCGTATGCGGCTGTAATATCTGCCTCTATCTCTTCTGGAGCATATCTCTCGGTGCGCTGGTGAACCGATGCCAGCACCTCATCTACTTGCTGCTTCCACTGCTCAGAGGGAGGTGAAACATGCAGCACCAATCGCGAAATGGCACGGCGGGCAACCTCCTCTACTGAACAGTTCAAACGCCTTGCCACCTCCTCTATCTGTTTCCACTCGGGATCTTCTATCCTGATGAGCAGTTCATGCATGGGTACGTCCCTCCCAAAGGGGGATTCTAACGAAAGTATACCGCATTTCTCCCTGTTCATTCCATCAACACTCGTTGCACTCTTGCCGAGAGCAAGGTAGTTACCTCATGCGGAGTGGTGTCCAGCCAGCGGGCGATCTCGTTGACGGTAATCTCCTCCTCTTCCTGTTTGCCAATGAGGGTTACTACGTCGCCGAGCTCCGCGCCGGTGTCGGTGGCGTCTATCATCGCCTGATCCATGCATACCCGCCCGATGACGGACACACGCCTGCCCCTCAACAATACCTGCGCCCGATTGCCTAACGCACGCAAATACCCATCGCCATAGCCGACGGGTACGGTTGCTACCAGCGTCTCTCTCTGCGTGACGAAGGTTCCCCCGTAACCTACCGCTGCGCCAGCCGGAACGCGACGCAGAGCGGTTACTCTGGTATGTAGTGAGAGAGCAGGCTGTAATCCCAGCACCGCCGACTCATAACCTGAAGGAGCAATACCGTACACCAGCAACCCGCATCGCACCATCTCCGCAGCAGATTCCGGCACGGACAGTAACCCCGCACTGGCAGCTGCATGACGCACAAGCGGTCTCCCCAGACGATACGCCACTTTGTCGGCAGTGCGCACAAACAGGTTCCACTGGGAACGAGTGAGTTCGGGAGAGGAGTCGGCGCAGGGAAAATGGGTGGCGATGCCTGTCAGGCGTACGTTCGGGACGCTCTCTATCGCCTCTGCAACCTCCGGTGCACGGTCGGGAAGAACTCCGAAACGGCTCATACCCACATCCACCTTCAGGTGCACCTCCACGCTTTGCCCACACAGCATCGCTGCCCGCGCAAGATGGTGCACGAAATCGACATCCTGCACCAGACAGGTTACCTGCGTTGTCAGAACCGCCTCTACTTCATCGGGCAGCACGGGGCTGAGCAGGTAAACAGGAGCAACAACACCTGCGTCGCGCAACTCCTTTGCTTCTGCTGTCGCCGCTACCCCAAAGGCATCCACACCGATCTGCTGCAAAACCGGCGCGATGAGCGCTGCACCATGCCCATAGGCGTTGGCTTTCACCACCGCCATGATTTGTGTGCCCGCGGGTAGACGACTGCGGAGCCACTGCACGTTGTGTGCAAGCGCGGACCGACGGATGATAGCGGTGGTGCGTGAGGAAAGGGTTAACTGGTCTGTTTTCATGCCCGAGCCTGTTTTTCTCTCACTTCGGCGAGGGGTGTGGGGAATCCTGCCCCGCACACAACAGTATCTTGCTCTTCACCAGCTCCGTGACCGCCTGCATAGCGGGAGGGAAAACTTGCCGGATATCGATGCTCTCTGTGCGTGTCATCGCCTCACGCAGGTGCGCCATGAAAGTATCCTTGATTTCTGTGGCGAAGTTCACCTTCACGATGCCGTTCCGCACTGCTTCGCGCCACTGGTCGTCCGGTATTCCCGACGCGCCGTGCAGAACCAGAAACGCCTCTACGCGCTCTCGAATGGCTTGCAAACGCCGGATGTCCAGCCGAGGCTGCTGCTTGTAAAAACCGTGCGCGTTGCCGATAGCGACCGCCAGCAGGTCCACACCCGTCTCCTGCACAAAGCGTTCCGCCTGCTCAGGCAAAGTCATCTCGTACTCCTGTGCCGCGCGTTCGCCCAGCTTGGGAACGTATCCCAGCTCCGCCTCCACCAGCACGTCTCTCGGACGCGCCAGCGCAACTACCTCGCGGGTGAGGCGTACGTTGGTGTCAAACTCTTTTTCGCTGGCATCTATCATCACCGAGTCGTAGCCAGCCTCTATGCACCGGCGTACTAAATCCACATCGCGCGCATGGTCAAGGTGTAACCATGCCGAAACGCCCACCTCGCCGGCAGCGGCTCGAGCCATTGCCACAGCAGTTTCCACGCCCAGATAGCTTATCGTTGCCGGGGAGGTCTGCAGAATGAGCGCAGAGTCGGTTTCTCGCGCAGCGCGTAGCACCGCCAGCAGGGTCTCGGCGTTGTAAAAGTTGGTTGCCAGGATAGCGGACCCACGTCGGCGTTTTGTTTCCAGCGCTTCTTTCAAAAGCATCTTCCCTTTGCCCCCTACACCGAAGACAGGAACGTTTCCACTTCCGCAAGAGTCGGTAAACCTTCCATCGGTCCCTGCCTGGTGACCGCCAGTGCCCCGATTACGCTGGCAAACCGCGCCGCTTCGGTGACCGACATCCCGTGCAGCATCGCCACCACAAAGCCACCTGCAAAGGCATCGCCTGCGCCTGTGGGGTCTACCTCCTCTACCGGGTATGCGGGTATCTCCGTCCTGTGCTGGTCGGTAACAACGATGCAACCCTGCGCCCCGCGCTTCAACACCACGATCGGGATGCCTCTCGCCACCAGGTTGTAGCACGCGGTCTCCTCGTCAGCATCGCCGGTCAGCATCGTGGCTTCCTGGCCGCTGGGCAACAGGATGTCACACAACTGCAGCACAGGTTCGCACAGCGTTCGAACGGTGTCCACGCCAAGCAGTTCCGGGCGGATATTCGGGTCAAAGCTCACCATTGCTCCACGCTGCTTGCACAACCTGGCCGCTCGATAGCACGCCTCGCGCGCGCTTTCGCTGATACTCAGCGCCGAGCCGGTGATATGCAACGCCCGTACGTCATGCAGATAATCCTCACGCACGTCCTCCGGAGCCAGCAGCGCAGCGGCAGACTGCGGTAAATGGAACAGGAACTGTCGGGAACCATCCGACCGGTAGGCAACGAAGGCGATGCCGGTTGTGCGGTGCGATACCACCCGTACATGTTTTACGTCCACGCCGTCCTCTCTTAGCCTGCGTAACACACATTTGCCGAACGGGTCGTTGCCCACCACGCCGATGAACCCACACGACACGCCCAGGCGCGCCACCGCGTCGATAAAAATAGCCGGCGCACCGCTGGGAAACGGTCCCATGAACTGCCCCGGCTCATCCAGCGGTTGGTCTACAGCAGGACGCATAACCTCTACCAGAAGTTCACCCAGAGAGAGTACCTGTGGCATTGTTCTTCCTCAAAGCAGGTTTCCTACTCAATGAGCAGGATTCCCCCTCTGTTTTCAGTATCCTTCTACTGGTTGACACCGCAAAGGAGGTCATATCATGCAGAACGGACTGAAAAAAGCTCTGGTGCTCTCCATGTTGCCGGGCAATCTCAGCTACGTGGAGCGGTTTAATCTGGCGAAAGAGGTGGGCTTCGACGGCATCGAGGCTCCGCCCATCACCGACGCTGAAGAGATAAGAAAAATCCATGCGGCTTCGGAAACAAGCGGCGTGCCTGTTCACTCCATTATCTACGGTGGATGGCATGCACCGCTCTCCAGTGCCGACCCGCGCACGGTGGAAAAGGGTCTTCAGGACGTGCAGGCGGCTTTACAGTGCGCCAAAGAGCTGGGAGCGGACACGGTGCTGCTGGTACCCGCCATCGTCAACGAAAGCACACGCTACGCGGACGCCTATACGCGCTCTCAGCAAAACATCCGCAAACTCATCCCGCTGGCGGAGAAGCTGAAAGTGGTTATCGCGATAGAGAACGTGTGGAACAACTTTCTGCTCAGTCCGCTGGAGTTTGCGCGATATGTGGACGAGTTCCGCAGTCCCTTCGTGAAAGCATACTTCGATGTGGGCAACGTGCTGGCGTTCGGATGGTCAGAAGACTGGATACGCACGCTGGGCAAGCGCATCCACCGTATTCACCTGAAGGACTTCAAGCGGTCTACGCGACAATTCGTGAACCTGCTGGAAGGCGATGTCAACTGGCGCGAGGTACGCAAATCGCTGGACGAGGTGGGCTACAGAGGGTTCCTGACCGCCGAGCTGGGCGGCGGCGACGCGAACTACCTGCGCGATGTCGCACAGCGCATTGACCGCATTATTGCGGGCGTATAGCGACAGGGGCGAGGATGTCCTCGCCCCTGCGAGGTAAAGAATCTCCCGCAACGTTTTAACTGCGCCTGCGCAGGAACGTCGGGATGTCGTAGTCCGTATCGTTCACCGGCGCTTGCTGGGGTTGGCGTTCCGGCGCTCCCGATGGCGCCGCAGGGGTGCGCTCGGCAGGGCGAGGAGGCACTCCGCCCATACGCTCCCCCAGAGGCTCTGGGCGCCGCAAAGGTTCTGGGCGCTGTGCGGGGCGTTCTGTTAAATGCACTTGAGAAGAAGCGGGTAATCCAGCTGCCAGCACAGTAATCTTGACTTCGCCCTCCATCTTCGGATCCACGACATGCCCGTAAATAATATGTGCGGTCTCGAGGTCACACAGGGTCTGGATGACCGCCGCCACTTCGCTCAATTCCTGCAGAGTCATGTCGGGACCACTGGTGACGTTAATCAGCACGCGCTGTGCGCCATCGATGGAGGTCTCCAGCAACGGGCTGTTCGTCGCACCTTCCGCCGCTTCACGCGCGCGGTGCTCGCCGCTACCATGCCCGATGCCCATGAGCGCGGGACCTGCATCGGACATAACGGTTTTAACGTCCGCGAAGTCCACGTTGATTAAGCCCGGAACGGTAATAATGTCGGAAATGCCCTGCACGCCTTGCCGCAGAATATCGTCGGCGGCGCGGAAGGCTTCCACTAAAGTAGTGCGTTTTTCTACCACGTTTAACAGGCGCTCGTTGGGAATAACGATGAGCGTGTCCACGTGTTCGCGCAGGTTGGCAACGCCCTCTTCCGCAATCTGCATCCGGCGCGGTCCCTCAAAATTAAAAGGTTTTGTAACCACCGCGACGGTCAGCGCGCCCATTTCCTTCGCCAGCTGCGCGACGACAGGCGCTGCGCCGGTACCGGTGCCACCACCCATCCCCGCGGTGATGAACACCATATCCGCGCCCTCCAGCGCCTTCATGATTTCGTTCTTGCTCTCCTCCGCTGCACTGCGACCAATCTGCGGATTACCACCCGCCCCCAGCCCTCGGGTCAGGTTCTCACCGAGCTGAACCTTTTTCTCCGCTGCGGAAATCTCC
>BEHS01000199.1 GCA_002898895.1 bacterium HR16
TATGGGCTATGGAAGAGGCGCACTAGCCACGGTCCGTTCTGCACAACACCGTATCGCGCTTGAAGTTCACATCGTCCCTTTCGGGAAAGTCTATCAGGGTGTGCAACCCGCGGCTCTCGTGTCGGCGCAGGGCGCACTGCACGATGAGATTGCCGACGATAGCGAGATTCCAGTCCTCCCACGCTTCCACACGGTGAGGCTCTTTTTGCATAGCTGCCTGAGCCTGCTGAGCGATGAGCTGCAGTTGCTGTGCCGCCTCTTCTAACGATGCCAGCTTGCGCACAATGCCCACCTTCTGATGCATTACCTCATGCAATCGGCGACGGACGCCCTCCTGTTCTGCCTCTTCCGATACACCACCCGCCTGCGCGATGGCTTCCAGCGTGGGCACAGAATCGGTCGGCGGTTGGCTCCAGCCGGCATCACATGCGTGAAGGGCGGCGCGGTCGGCGAACACCAGCGCCTCCAGCAGGCTGTTGCTGGCGAGACGGTTCGCGCCGTGCACCCCCGTGCAGGCAACCTCCCCGGCAGCGTAGAGACGCGGGATAGAGGTTCTGCCGTACAGGTCGGTCTGCACGCCGCCGCACATGTAATGCGCAGCGGGCACCACGGGTATCCACTCTCGCGCCATATCGATGCCCACGCTCTCCAGCCTGCTGTAGATGACGGGAAATCGCTGGCGCAGGAACTCCGCCGGGCGATGCGTGATGTCCAGATACACGCACGGGATACCCAGTCGTTTTGTCTCCGCGTCGATGGCTCGGGCAACCACATCACGCGGCGCGAGGTCTTTCATCGGGTGGTACTTCTCCATGAACGGTGTGCCGTCTGGCAGGCGTAAGATTGCCCCCTCGCCGCGCACCGCCTCGGAGATGAGAAAACTGCGCGCTCCGGGGTGGTACAGGGTGGTCGGGTGGAACTGCATGAACTCCATGTTGGCGATGCACGCGCCCGCCCGCCACGCCATGCCGATGCCGTCACCTGTAGCGATAGGCGGATTGGTGGTGTGTGGATAGACCTGCCCGCAACCGCCCGTTGCCAGAAGCACCGCCCGCGCGAAAAACGCCTCCGGTTCGTCAGAATGGGTGTTGAGCACCCAAACGCCCACACACTCCCCATTGCGGATGATGAGGTCTAACGCAAAGAAGTGCTCATGGATGGTGATGCGCGGATGGTGGCGTGTGGCTTCCAGCAGGGTGCGCTCGATCTCCCAACCCGTCTGGTCGGCGTAATGCACGATGCGGTTGCGTGAGTGCCCTCCCTCGCGTCCTAAAGCCAGCACAGGGTTGCCCTGCGCATCGCGCTCCATGTCGAAGCGCGCTCCCAGCTCGATCAACCGTCGAATCTGGCGCGGGCCTTCCTGCACCAGCACGCGCACCGCGTCCTCGTGACACAACCCTGCACCAGCGTTTAACGTGTCCTGAATATGCAGGTCAAAAGTATCCTCCGGCGACAGTACTCCGGCGATGCCTCCCTGTGCGTAGTTGGTGTTGGATTCGCTGCGCTCCTTCTTGGTGATAACCACCACCTCTGCCTGTTCCGCCACACGCAGTGCAAAGGTCAGCCCCGCAATCCCACTGCCAATCACGACAAAATCGGTCTGATGGACATTCATGCTTCCGTGCCTCGCTGTTGTTACCGGGTAACCTTATTTTACCCTGTGGGAAAGAGGAAGTCCTCTAAGGAGGCGGGAGCTGGGTGAAGGGCAGCTGGAGGGCAAGACTCCTGCCTGGCTGTTGCGGTGAGGTTCGCCATCCAAATGCTGTCCCACCATTGAAATGCATGATGAAGGCGTACCCCCTCCCTGCATCCAAATCGTTTACATTTTCCTCTTTTGCGCTTATAATACATCCAAGATGTCACTCAGGAAGAGGTACAGTGTATGATGTCTGCGGGATTGATAGAGGTCTGTCTTATTCTGCTGATGGCACTGCTGGTCACAGAGGTGATAGCACAACCTCTGCCATATCCGCCCACTCGTAAAGCGGATGTTGTGGATGATTACCATGGTACGCCTGTACCCGACCCGTACCGCTGGCTGGAAGATACCGACTCTCCCGAAACGAAGGCATGGATAGAGGCGCAAAACGCACTGACCCTGCCCTACTTGCGCAACCTGCCGCATCGCGAGCCGCTCAGGCGTATTCTCACCCGGCGTTGGAACTACGCCCGGTACGGCATCCCCTTTAAGCGAGGCAGGCGCTACTTCTACTTCAAGAACGATGGGTTGCAAAATCAGGCGGTGCTCTACTGGCAGCCGACGCTAACGGGCAAACCGCGTGTGCTGCTCGATCCGAACCTGCTCTCGCCCGACGGCACTGTCTCGGTTTCGAACGTGTCGGTCTCGGAGAACGGACGCTGGCTGGCATATGGGTTATCCGACGCCGGCTCCGACTGGCAGCGCATTAAAGTGCGATCGGTGGAGACCGGTGAAGACCTGTCCGATGACCTGCAGTGGGTGAAGTTCTCCAGCATCGCATGGACAAAGGACGGCAAGGGCTTCTTCTACTGCCGTTACCCGGAGCCGCCCAGAGACGCCAACCCGATGTGGCATCCCAACCTGAATCAGAAGCTGTACTACCATCGCCTTGGCACGCCGCAGTCGGAGGACCTGCTCATCCTCGAGCGACCAGATAAACCCGAATGGCGGTTTTCCGTTGTGGTGAGCGAGGATGGGCGCTACGCGGTTATCGAAGTCACCGAGGCAGGACCCAAGAACCTGATAGCGGTGATAGACCTGCAACGCCCCAACCAGCCGGCAGTACAGTCGCCGGCGCAGTTCTTGATAGACCGGTTTGAGGCGTCTTACCAGTTCTTGGGCAACGACGGCACGCTCTTCTACTTCCGCACCGACCTCGACGCCCCGCGCGGTAAGGTGGTCGCGATAGACCTGCGTCAGCCCGACAAAGCGCACTGGAAAACTATCCTGCCCGAAGGCGAGGACACTCTGCAGGCGGTGACCCTGATGGGCAAACAGATGGCGGTGGTCACTCTGCACAACGCGACCAGCAGAGTGTGTATCTACACCCTGAAAGGCGAGTTTGTGAAGGAGATACCCCTGCCTACGCTGGGCACGTGCAGTGGATTCGTCGGCAGACGCAGTCAGGAAGAGTTCTTCTACGGCTTCACCTCGTTTGTGTACCCCTATACTATCTATCGCTACGACACCCGTACCGGCGAAAGCACCCTGTTCCACACGCCCCGGATAGAGGGGTTAGACCCTTCGCAGTACGAGACAAAGCAGGTATGGTATCGCAGCAAGGACGGTACGCGCGTGCCGATGTTCATCACCCACCGCAAGGGTTTACAGCGTCACGGTGAGAACCCCACCCTGCTCACCGGATACGGCGGCTTTAACATCTCGATCACACCCTATTTTTCCGTCAGTAACCTGGTGTGGCTGGAACAGGGTGGTGTTCTGGCGGTACCCAACCTGCGCGGCGGAGGCGAGTTCGGCGAGGAGTGGCATCAGGCAGGCACGAAAGAGCGCAAACAGAACGTGTTTGACGACTTTATTGCCGCGGCGGAGTACCTGATAGACCATCGTTACACCAGTCCGCGCAAGCTGGCTATTCGCGGCGGTTCTAATGGTGGATTGCTGGTAGGAGCGGTCATGTGCCAGCGTCCTGACCTGTTTGCGGTGGCGTTGCCTGCAGTGGGTGTCATGGATATGCTGCGCTACCACAAGTTCACCATCGGCTCGGCGTGGAAAGAGGACTACGGCACCAGCGATGACCCGCAGATGTTCAAAGTGCTATACGCCTACTCGCCCCTGCACAATCTGAAGCCCGGTGTGCGCTACCCCGCCACGCTGGTCACCACCGGCGACCACGACGACCGCGTGATGCCTGCGCACTCCTTCAAGTTCGCCGCAAGGCTACAGGAGGTGCAGGCGGGCGACGCCCCGGTGTTGATACGTATCCAGACTCGTGCCGGACACGGCGCGGGCAAGCCAACCTCGCTGATTATCGAAGAGGAGGCGGATGTGCTGGCGTTTACCATGTACCACCTGGGTATGGGGGTGCCCAAAGAATGATTATCGACATGCACACTCATATCGGCGACCTGCGCGCCCTCAGTAACATGCGCCGCAAGCCCATCACAATGGAAGACCTCATCGCCCGCCTTGATGATGAGGGCATTGACAGGGCGGTTTTGCTACCGTGGCCTGCCTCGCCGGAGGGCTTGCAGTTTCCCGGACTGTTTCAGCCTCAGCCGGACATGCTGTCGCAGATTCGCAGCGGGCAACGTTATCCCGACCGTATCATCCTTTTCGGTAATGTGGACCCGCGCTGGGGAGGCAACATCGACAAAACCGATTTCTCCTGGCTATTTGAGCGGTTTGTGGAGATGGGTTGCGTGGGGATCGGCGAGATCGGCGCAAACCTGTTTTACGACGACCCGCGTGTGGTCAACCTGTTTCGGCAGTGCGGCGAGTGGCAGTTTCCGGTGACCATCCACGCCACCGGCGTCGGCGAGGGGCAGTACGGCTTGATAGACGAGCCGGGTTCTCCGCACCTGTTGAATTTGCTGGAACAGGCTCCAGATACGGTCATCATCGGGCATGGACCGGGCTTCTGGGCGCAAATCAGCGCAGATGCTACCGCCTCTGACCTGCTGGGCTATCCCAAGGGACCGGTTCGCGGAGAGGGCATGGTGCAGAAACTGCTGCGCGACTTCCCCAACATGTATGCCGACATCTCAGCTGGTAGCGGTTACAACGCCCTCACACGCGATCCCGTCTACGGCGTGCGCTTCCTGAACGAGTTTCAGGATAAACTGATGTTCGGCACCGACGTGTGTTTCGCCGACGAGGAGGGGCGGATGCCGCACCTGAGCTACCTGAAAGAACGCCTCGCGGTCGGCGACATCTCGCAAGAGGTGTATGATAAAATAACATACAGGAACGCGCTAAAAGTGTTGAAACGGATGCACACTTTCATGGAGAAGGGCTAGCCCGATGGATGCAGAATCCCTACGCCAGCGTGTAGAGTCGGGTGAGGACATCCACACGGAGTTCAAAGCAGCTCCGGTTCATCCAGACGATATAGCTGCCGAGCTGGTTGCTTTCGCAAACACAGACGGGGGTGAGCTCATTTTTGGAGTGGATGATGAACGCCACATAGTGGGGGTAAGCGAAGCGGACTCGCTCATGCGCCAGGTGGACAATGTGGCTTATCAGAACTGCGAACCGCCGATCACCGTGGTGCAGGAGACGGTCTCCACACCGGAAGGACTGGTGGTAGTGGTGCATGTGGCAAAGGGAGAGATGCGTCCATACCGCACACGACGCGGTGACTATTTCATCCGCACTACCACAGGAAGACGGCGAGCCACCAGGCAGGAACTGCAACGACTATTCCAGGCGGTGGAAAGCCTGTTTTTTGAGGATACACTGGTGCTCAAAGCAACCACCAAAGACATAGATTTCCCTGCCTTCGCACGGTTTCGCCAAGTGGTTGTCGGTGAGGTAGAGGTGGACGATGAGCAAATGATGCTGAACTGGTCGTTATTACAGCATCACGCGGGCAAAGTACACCCTACCGTAGGCGGCATGCTACTGTTCGGGCGCGAACCTCAACGTTTTCTGCCTTACGCCTATGTGAGCGTGGCGCGTATCCCGGGCACCGATACCTCTTCTCCCCCATCTGATGCGAAGTCTGTTGAGGGTAACCTATTCGACCAGCTGGAAGACACGGCGCGTTTTTTGCGCATTTACCTGCCTTCCCCACACCGCATACACGGGTTTGAGCCGGAAACACAGCCAGAGATACCCGAGGAAGCGCTGCGCGAATTCATCGTCAACGCCCTTGTGCATCGTGACTACACCCTCTCATCTCCAGTGCGCGTGTTCGTGTTGGATGACCGCATAGAGGTGCACAGCCCGGGCGGTCTGCCTAACTCGGTGACAGTGGAGATGGTCAAGGCAGGTTTAGCACACGTATTGCGCAACCCACACATCTATACCTTCTTCCGACGCGCGGGCTTGGTGACCGACACGGGTAACGGTGTGCGGCGGGCGATGCGCTTGGTCAAAGAGGCGGTAGGAGCAGAGCCGGTCTTCTCTGAACAGGGAACGGAAACAGTTGTCGTCGTACCGCGCCGGACCTCTTCCGTAGAAAGCGGCGGGAGACTGCTGTGAGCGTGATGGCAAAAGCAGACCAGATAGTTCCCTACCATCTGAGAGCGGTGCAATGGCTCCCGCCTGATCAGCCTGCCCTGCTGGACGAAGCGTCCATGAGTGAGGCGTTCGAGCGCAATCTGGGCGTGCTATGGGTGGATGTTACCGCTCATGACGTAACTGCTACCTCAAACCTGCTTATCCAGCGTTTCGGTTTCCACCCACTGGCGGTGGAGGACGCCCTCAGCCCCTACGAACGTCCTGCCCTGCAGCGATACGACGGGGTGCTCTTTCTGGCGGCGCACGCGGTGCAACAACAGGATGGTAAGGAAATCTACAGCGAGGTGGGCTTCTTTCTGGGCAGGCATTTCCTCGTGACCGTGCATACCAGGCCGGTACCGCTTGTTGACCACTGGTTCGAACGCTGGACCGCCCAGCCGGAACGGGTGGGCAAGACACCCGCGCACCTGCTACATCTTCTGCTGGACGCCATTGTGGATGAGTATTTCCCCATCGGCGATACGCTGGAGGAGAAGGCGGACGAACTGGAAGACGCCATCTTTACCGGTCACCCCGGTGTGCAGGTAGCGGACATTCTGCAGGTGAAACGCAGGTTGCTGGAGCTGCGCCAGCACATCACCCCTTTGCGCGACATCCTCAACGCCCTGCTGCGCCGTGACATAGAAATCATCCCCGACGAGATAGTCCCCTATCTGCAGGATGTGTATGACCACACCCTGCGCATCGCGGAACTCGCCGACCTCAACCGCGACATTCTGGCGGGTGTGCTGGATGCGTACCTGTCCGTTGTCTCCAACCGGTTGAACGACGTG
>BEHS01000200.1 GCA_002898895.1 bacterium HR16
TGTAAAGGGTTTCATGAGGAGCATACGGGTAATGGAATTGGAAAAGATTTTCAAATGAGGCAACGAATGATTTTCAGAAAGGTTTTACGTGAGGCAAAACGAGCTATTGTAAACAGTGGATTCTGTGTGGTATCATACCGTTGCGCTTTTCGATACCACTGTGCTTCCCCGACAAGCGCCCCGGTCTTTTTAACCCTGACGAAAGGAGATTGAGCAGTGGTTTTGAGGAAAAAGTTGTTTGCACTCGCATTAGGTACGTATTTAGTATTCTTTCTCTTTACGGTGGGCTTGTGCCAGTCTTTGACCTGGCTGGGCACGCTTGGCGGTTCCGAGAGCATAGCAGTTGGCGTCTCTGCCGATGGTCAGGCGGTAGCGGGTTGGTCGAAGCTGGCGTCCGGGAAGCAGCATGCCTTTCTCTGGACACCGGCAGCGGGGATGCAAGACCTCGGTGTGTTGCCCTCCCACAACAGCGAGAGCAGAGCACTTGCTGTCTCCGCCGATGGTATGGTAGTGGTGGGTTTCAGCAAAAACGCGTCCGATGTATCCTCTGCCTTTCGCTGGACGTTGGCAGAGGGAATGCAGGCGCTCGGTACGCTGGGAGGAGGCTGGAGCGAAGCGTATGGGGTTTCTGCAGACGGCAGTGTGATTGTTGGCGATGCCGGTACTGCCGCCGGAGTCGGGCGCGCGTTCCGATGGAGCCAGGCGCAGGGAATGCAGGATATGGGCACCCTTGGAGGCGCATGGAGCGGCGCACGCGATGTATCCGCCGACGGCAGCATCGTGGCAGGGTGGGCGTACATACCCGGTGGGGAATATCATGCCTGTCGGTGGGACAGGGATGGAATAGCAGCAGACCTGGATACACTTGGTGGCTCTCATAGCATGGCAATGGGTATATCCAGCGATGGAACGGTTGTGGTTGGCTGGTCGTACAACGAAGCCGCACTGTTTCGCGCTTTCCGCTGGGTAGACACCGATGAGATACGCGGTCTGGGCATATTGCCTAACAGCTATTACGTTTGGGCATACGATGTCTCCGGGGATGGTCAAACTGCTGTCGGCGAGACCTCTCTGCTCAGCGCCGGCTCTCGCGCCCTTCGCTGGCGCGTGGGAATGGACGTCGAGAACCTCAACGTGACCTATTCGGGTCTGTTGACCGACGGCTCCATTCTGGAGAGCGCCCGTGCCATCTCATCGGATGGACGTTTTATCGTGGGATTTGGTCTCCACGCATCCGCCCGACGCAGGGAGGCGTTCCTGCTGGATACTCAAACACGCATGTTCCGGTTGCATGGCAACGTACAGTTGCGCGACTACAGCGGCGATAGCGCTCAGGTGCCCATCACGCTGGAATTGTATCAGAACGGCAGTCTTGTTCGCCATGAGCAAATCTTCACTGATGCCGTCGGGAATTACACTTTGCCCGGCGTGCCTCCCGCATCTTATGACGTGGCGTTCAAAGCATCACACTGGCTGCGTGTTGTGGTGCGCAATGTAACCGTTACCAACGCCGATGTAAACGGCGTGAACGTTGCGCTCACCAACGGCGACGTCGATGGCGACAACGAGGTGACGCTGTTTGACTTCGGTGCGCTGGTTGCTGCGTTCGGTACCGTGGCTGGAGACGAGACATGGAACGCCGACGCGGACCTCGACGGCGACGGAGAGGTATCACTGTTCGATTTCGGCATTCTGGTGAGGAGTTTCGGGTCGGTGGGAGAGGAACCGTAGTCAAGTCGCCCTTGCGCTCTTGAGAGATTCACTCACACCAGGGGGAACCTTGACGAGGTGCCGAATCGCCCCATAAGGAGAACGGTGTGACAGCACCTTTATGTCGCGTGGAACTATTTGGCGGTTTGCGCGTGGTTACCCCAAAGCAAACCATCACGCGCTTTCGTACCCGGAAGACCGCTTCGCTTCTAGCATACCTCGCGGTGAATCTGCACCAGACCCATCCGCGCGAAACGCTGATTGACCTGTTGTGGGAGGATGGCGATATCGACACCGGGCGCACCAGCCTGCGTGTCGCGCTGAGCGCGCTCCGCAAACAGTTTCAGCAAGCGGATGTACCACCCGACGAAGTGTTTTACTCGGACAACTTTGGGATAGGCTTGCGATCCAACGCGGTGACGACGGACCTGCATGACATGGAGCAGAATATCCGCCTGGCGCATCACACCCTGGAGCCTTCAGAACGTGCTCTGTATCTTCGGCGTGCAGCAGACTGCTGCGTCGGCATCCCTCTGCCGGGTTTTTACGACGAGTGGGTGCTCCAGCTTCAACAGCAGACAATGGAGCGCTATTTTCGCGCCTTAGACGAGCTCATTCAGTTGCTGGAGAACGAGGGGGATCGCGATTCTGCTCAGGAGTATGCGCTGCGAGGAACCGCCCTTGACCGGTTGCGTGAAGAGCCTCGCATGGCGTTAATGCGTCTCTATCTGGCGAGAGGCTACTCGACGGAGGCAAGACGTGTGTATCAGGAGTGGGAATCTCTCGTGCGCGAGGAATTGGACGCCGCGCCTTCCCATGCGATGCAACAGACGGCACAGCAAGCGGAATACGCCGCGCAGCAGGCGCGACACTCCGCCCAGAAGCTGTGTGAGAGCAGGCTACCTACCACGCCTGCCAGATTGTTCGGGCGCGAACGCGAAACGGCGCATGTGACGGAACTGCTCCGTGCCAGTACCACACGCCTCATCACCATCACCGGAGAAGGGGGTATCGGCAAAACGGCTCTGGCGATAGAGGTCGCCCGTCGACTTGTGGGCAAGGGACAGCGTGCGTGGTTCGTGGACGTGTCGGACGTGCGAGAAGGAGATGCCCTGCTAGAGCACATCCTGCACACTGTCGGTGCTGCCCAATATGCGGAGCAACCTATGGATACCGCGATACAAACGCTGGGAGGCTATCCCTCTCTGCTGGTGCTGGACAATTTCGAGCAGGTGGATGCTACCGGCGCGAAGGTGGTTTCCGAACTATTACAGCAACTGCTGTTATTACAGATACTCGTTACCTCACGCCGCAAAATCGGCTTGTCGGAGGAACAGGTGCTACGCCTGCGTCCGCTGGAAGTGCCGACTTTTAGAGCATGGCAGGATGAGAGTGGAGGGCTATCGGCGAAAGGCACACTGGAAACGCTTGAACAATATCCCAGTGTGCAGCTCTTCGTGCAACACGCCCAAACAGTCAGAGCGGAGTTTCAGCTCACGCCGGAGAACGCGTCCGCTGTGGCGGAGATTTGCGGGTGTCTGGATGGTGTGCCCCTGGCTCTCATTCTTGCCGCGTCCAGAGCACGAGTGCTTTCTCCATCCCAGATATTACGCGCCATCCAGCAAGAGATAGGTGTGCTAAGCCTGCCCCATACATCACACTCTGAACGTCACCGTTCCTTACACGCCTCGCTGGAATGGAGCTATGCGTTGCTGTCCCCGGACCTGAGGAAGGCATTTGCCATGCTTTCCGTCTTCGTTGGAGGATGGGATGTTTCAAGTGCAACCTGTATGCTGACGGGACAGCTGGAAAGCGATAACGACGTGCCGGACGTAACTGTGCTGGATACCCTGGACGCGCTTATTGAGTGCTCACTGGTGCAGATGGATGAGCAGGACGGACAGGCACGCTACCGGATGCTGGAAGTCGTGCGTCGCTTCGCTCTGGAGAAGTTACAGGAGGGGCCATATGCGAGCGATGCGTTTGCCCGGCACTTTCTGTATTACAGTCGTCTTGCCACCCACGCCTACGCCAACAGGGTGGGACCGCAGGCGACACAATGGTCACTGTGGGTAGATCGGGAACATCAAAATATGATGGAAGCCATCAGATATGCATGGCGCAGGGACACCTCTCGCAACGACCCTGCCGTTCTACGGATGGCTGCAAACCTGTGGGTGTTCTGGATGATGCGCAGTATCCTTGTGGAGGGCAGGAACGTGCTGGACGGGCTTGTTGCAGATTACAGAGAGGCGGACGACAGGGAAACTTCATATTGGTGGGCATGGGTGGCGATGGGGGCGGGCGCGCTGGCATGGGTGCAGAGAGATCTCCCTGTCGCTGAGGAGATGCTGCACGAGAGTCTGCATCGCTTCGAACAGGAGGATGACCAGGAAGGACAGGCTTTCGCCACCATCTGGTTGGGCAACGTTTTCTACCGGATGAGCAGGTACGAACAGGCAGAGGCTACCCATGCACGTGGACTGGTGCTTGCAGAAAAAGCGCAAAGCGCGGAGGCGCGCACCTACGCCATGATGTGGATGGGCAACCTGGCACAACGCGCTGGGGACCTGGAACGCGCCAGAGCACTCTACCAATCATGTTTCCACATAGCGGAGGAGAGCGGTGATCAGTACGCAATGGGGTTTGTCCATTACAATCTGGGACAGGTCGCTTTCCGCGAGGGAAACAATATGGAATGCGTCCGGCAGATCTTCCGTTGTCTGCAGATACGCGCCCGAATAGAGGACCATCATGGCTTTCTGGAAGCCGCAGAGACCCTTACCGTTTTGCTCGCGCGTACGGGCAACGATGTTGCAGGAGCGCAGATGGCAGGAGCCTGCGAGACTTTAAGGCAGAGACTGTACCTGCCCTCCTCTTCCTCCCTTCTTCGCGAAACCGAGGACGTACTGCGTCTTCGGATGGACAAAGAGGTCTATCAACAGCAAATAAAGCGTGGTCGCTCGCTCTCCACTCAAGAGGTGCTCGCCCTCGCGGAGTCACTGATTTAATCACCCGATGTGCGGGGGAATCTCCTTGCCAGCCGGGCGACGTCCACCAGCAAACTTTTTCCGAGAATCTTCGCAACGTTTTCCTTTGTAACGTTTTTGTAACGCCCTTATGTCATACTCTCCCTGTCATAAAGGTGCTCGCAGGTGGCGCCGGGACGCACCACCGTGACGCCTTCATCTATCCGTGAAGGGAGGATAGCAATGTCTAAACGTTCCGTATGTTTCGGGTTAGTACTGCTGTGGGTTCTGTGGGCAGGGATGACAGTTGCCCACGCGCAGTTCTTCGAATACCTGCGCCCACCTGGTACCACGTATCTTATCGCTCTCTCAGGCGACGGGAACTCTGTTGCGGCAGGCATGACCACGACAGCGGCGACCGAGCCTGCGGTATGGAGCATCACGGATGGCTGGGTGCGCCTTTTCCCGGGATTATCGGGTTTTGTGAAAGGCATCTCGTTCGATGGAAGTGTCGTAGTCGGGGACGTGAACGATGGCGCTTTCGTGTGGAGGATGAATGGAACAGCTCGTACCTTCCCCACGCCCAGTAGAGCATGGGCATTAGACGATGCTGCAGCACGATTTGTCCTGTGGCGTGACTATGCCGCTCTACGCGACGTCGCTACGAACACGGATATCACCGTTTGGCCCAGCACGGGCACCGGCTACAGGTATACCATCACCCCCTTGCGTATCTCCCGTGATGGCAGTACCGTTATCGGCGATGTAACGGGTTCAGGAAGGACCGAAACGGGCTTCATCGAGCGCATCGGTGGGGCATATATTCCGCTGCCGCGTTATGCTTATCCCCGGGCGGTTTCTGCCGACGGCTCGCTGGTCGCAGGGGCTCTCTGGGATACGGTAGCCTCACGGTACGAAGCCTTTATCTGGAGCGAGAGCACAGGTGTTGTCATCCTGCCTCGCCTGCCTGTTACTCCGCAGACTCAAGGGGGAACAGCGCCGTTCATCGGAGCAGTATGGCGTGGAGCGGACGGACAACCCCGGGTGGCAGGCGCGTGGCGGGTACCATTCGACGACCCAGAGGCAGGATGGTACGGCTCGGAGGGAGAGACTTACGCGGCCGTCATCTGGCACAGCATAACACAAGAGCCCCAGTACCTGAGGCAGTTCCTGCAAAGCCTCAGTCCGGCGGGCGACCCGATCTATCCGCTGGGGAAAGTAGTGGACGTCTCCGCAGACGGCAACGTATTGGTGGGCACCAGCGACGCGGGAGGCGTCTGGCGCGCGGTATTGGTAACCACGCCAGCTCATACACCCACTCCAGTGCTGTCCAATCTCAACCCTTCCACTGTGCCTGTGGGTAGCCCGGGGTTTACGCTCCTTGTGGAAGGTAGAGGGTTCCGTCCGAACGCTGTGGTGCAGTGGGACGGCTATGCTTTGGGGACAACCTACATCAGCCCCACGAAGCTGGAGGCGCAAGTGCCCGATTGGGCAGTTGCCTCGCCGGGTACAGCGCAGGTTGCGGTTTTCAATCCCCATGTACCCCCACCGGACGGCAAGCGTTCTAACGAACTGACCTTTACCATCGGGAGCGGGCAGTCGCCGGTGATTAGCCTGATGTCCCCCTCAGGGGTAAGAGCGGGATCGACGGGCGTGCAATTACGCATCCAGGGTGACCACTTCACCTCTGCGTCGCTGATTGAGTTTGATGGCACATTGCTCACTACCACTTTCGTTTCATCGGGCGAGCTGCGGGCAGACCTGCCCAATGGGCTGGTAGGTACGCCGGGTACCTACGCGGTGCGGGTATTCGAGCCTTCGTTGAACGACTACTCAAACAGCTTGCAATTCGTGGTGACGGCAGCGATACCATCTATCACACGTCTGATGCCCAACTCCATCCTGCAGAACCCGCCGTCAGACCTTACTATCCGGTTAACAGGAAGCGGGTTCGAAAGCGGATCGCAGGTCTACTTCAACGGAACCGCCCTGCCGACCACCTACGTGTCCAGCACGGAACTGCGTGCTACCGCTTCGAAGAGCCTGGCGGCAAACGCGGGAAACTACTACGTCAACGTGTATAACCCTAACTCAGGCTGGTGGTCGAACGCAGCCGGTTTCAGGGTCATTGCAAGAAGGGTAAACCCACCTCCACCACCTCCGGGCACAGGTCCGGGCGGCTCGCCCTCGCTGCGCATGACCGACGCCCATATTGTGCCGAATGTGG
>BEHS01000201.1 GCA_002898895.1 bacterium HR16
TGGCGCAGAGAGTCCTCCCGTACCGACCGGACGGTCGCCAGCCAGTAAGGCACGGAGAGCACGGCTCCCCCCTCCCGCGTCTGTAGCAAGCGCAGCACGACCTCTCCCGCCAAGTCCTCTGCGGTATCCGCATCCAGACCGCACGCACGGTAGACGGCAACCGTCCGCCTGCGCCAGTATATACCCTCCTCTTGTGAGCCAAACACGGGCTGCTCTCCGCCGATGGGATGTCAGGGCTATTTTAGAACGGTTGCTACCCTGTGGTCAAGCGGTTGCATACCTGTTGTTACTAATGGAGAGTCACATTTAATTCCCAGTTTGAAATGTCACATATGGTTCTATTTGGAACGCATCGCTTTCCAACCCCTCCGCCAAGGATGGTCGGCAGGAGGCTTCCACACCTTGCGAGCCTGCTCCTGCACATACTGCCTCTGGCTCAGCAAAGTCTCCCCCTGCTCCTGTCTGCACTGCGGCTCCGACAAGGGCACATAGTGCACAGGCCTGCCCTCATACACAATGGCTTCACGCCCATCCAGTAACTTCGCCACCTGCACCCACTTGCCTGCCCAACTCCTGCACCCCCCAGAAGGCAGTAACTGGTAGACCTGACCGCTGAAACGCACAGTGTTATCCTTGCCCACCTTGCGAGCCTGCTGCACCGAGAACACCAGAGACAGGTCCACTCCTGCAGGCAGAGGACGAGAACTGTCCGGTACCGAGCGGGTATACTTCTGGTTATACCAAGGCAGGAACTGCTCCTGCAGGAAGCGGTTCGCCTGGTCATAATCGGTGATGCCTGCCAGTCGCATCTCCTTGATGAGCCGATCCTGGAAGAAGCGGAACAGACGCTCCACCCTTCCTTTCGCTTGGGGAGTATGGGCATACACTATCTCAATGCCCAACTCGCCCAACGCACGCTGGATCTGGGTGTCTGCCTGTTCTGGGTTCACCTCGTAGTGCAGACCGCCATGTCTGGTGGTCTTGAAGTGAGAGGCTCTGTCCACATACAAGGCTCTAAACAGTCCCCTGCGCTGGATGTAGTGATACAGGCAACTCATGTTGGCGAGCGTGCTCTCTTTGGGGTGGAACTCGGCATACACGTAACTGTCGGCATCATCGATCATCGCCACCAGCCACCATGCTTGAGGCACTTCGGGCAGCCATCGGTGCTGCGAGGAGTCCATCTGCACCAGCATTCCGGCGCAGGGCATCCTTCGGCGACGCCGATACACCTTTCGCTTCTGGCGCGGTTGATGCAGTCCTGCTTGGATGAGCAGTTGTCGCAGGCTTTCATAACTGAGATGGATGTGGTGATGTTCGGCTAACTTCTCGCGGAAGTGGAGCAGGTTGAAGTCGTGGTAGAGCGAACGTCTCAGTTGGAGGATGGTTTGCTTCATCTGCGGAGTAATCTTCTGGTGTGGTGGTTGAGGAGGCAGCCGACGGCGTAGCCCTTCCAGTCCCTGTTGGAGGAAGCGTTGTTTAAGGCGCAGGGCGTGACGATAACTGACGCCCATGAGCATGGCAGCTTGGGCGAGGGTAAGATGTTGTTTGAGCACTTCTTGGAGCAGATGGTATCTTTCCACTTCTACCTCCGTGATGCTCAGTGTTTTCATCGTTTTCCTCCCTGTCAGGTATTTCCCGGGAGTAAGACGATGTGACATTTCAAATTGGGAATAAAGTAGGACATTTCAAACTGGAAACCACACAAGCGGTTGCATACCTTGACAGCATCCTGTGCTTGCTGGTACAACTACCTGCGTGCTGGGAGAAGTGAACCTCTCCCCCAGCCCCTCTCCTGCGAGGAGATGGGAGCCGTGTTTCGGATGCCCCCTTCCTTCGCAGGGAAGGGGAAAAAGGGATAAGTCTGGAGTATGGCAATGAGCACCGAATCCGTCCCAACCCATTGCGGTTTCGTCGCGATTGTGGGCAAGCCGAACGTGGGCAAGTCCACCTTGCTCAACGTCATGCTTGGGGTGAAGGTCGCGCCTATCACCTCGCGTCCGCAGACCACACGGCGCGGCGTGCGCGGTATCTACACCGAGGGCAACCGGCAGGTGGTGTTTGTGGATACGCCCGGCTGGCACCAGCCCAAAGACCGGCTGGGGCAGTTCATGATAGAACAGATAGACACCGCGCTGGAGGAGATTAACCTGGTACTGTGGGTGGTAGACCTGCGCCATCCCCCCACCCCTGAAGACGAAGACCTGGCGAACCGATTACAAGGGGTAGACGCGCCGATATGGATTGTGGGCAACAAAATAGACGCCGCGAAGTACCCGGAGCAGGCGATGCAGGCGTACGCCGCGCTGTTGCCGAACGCTCAAAGGCACATTCGCCTCTCCGCGCTCAAAGACCCGAAAGCGGTGTACCGCCTGCGCGAGGAGATTCTGCTGGCGATGCCCGAATCGCCGTTCTTCTACCCGGTGGACATCCGCTCGGACCAGTCGCGACAGCACTGGGCGGCGGAAATCGTGCGCGAGCAGGCGATGAGCCTGCTGCGCGAGGAAATCCCGTATAGCATCGCCGCGCGCGTCACCGATTGGGAAGAGCGCGAAAACGGGGTACAGTATATCCGTGCGGAGATTATTGTGGAGCGCGAGGGACATAAAGCCATTGTTATCGGCAAGGGAGGCGGTATGCTCAAGCAAATTGGGCAGGAGGCGCGCAAGCAGCTGGAACTGTTCCTGGGCAGCAAGGTGTATCTGGAGCTGGTGGTGAAAGTGATGCCGGATTGGCGACGCGACCCCAGAGCGCTACGGGAGCTGGGCTATGAGTAAACAGGAGAAAGCGGAGATGGCAAAGGCGTTGATTATCGTCGAATCGCCTGCAAAGACCAAGACCCTGAAGAACTTTCTGGGCGACGACTTTCGGGTGGAAGCCTCCATGGGGCACGTGCGCGACCTGCCGGAGAAGGAGTTCGGCGTGGACGTACAAAACGGCTTCACACCCACTTACATCACCCTGCCCGAGCGCCAGGAGGTGCTGAAAAAGCTCAGGGAGGCGGCGGAGAAGGCGTCAGAGGTGTACCTCGCCTCCGACCCCGACCGCGAAGGCGAAGCCATCGCCTGGCACCTCAAGGAGGCGTTGAACCTGCACCACGCCCGCCGTATCGAGTTCAACGAGATTACGCGCCAGGCGGTACAGCAGGCTCTACAGCACCCGCGCGATATCGACATGAATCGTGTCAACGCCCAGCAGGCTCGGCGCATTCTGGACCGCATCGTGGGCTACCGCCTCAGTCCTCTGCTCTGGAAGAAGGCAAACCGCAACACCCTCAGCGCGGGGCGCGTGCAGTCGGTAGCGGTACGGCTGGTGGTGGAGCGTGAGCGCGAGATAGAAGCCTTCGTACCTGAAGAGTACTGGACGATTACCGCCCGCCTCACGCCCGATACGGAGGCAAACGCTTTCGACGCCACTCTACGCCTGCGCGACGGCGAGAAGCTGGAACTGCACAACGAACAGGAAGCCAACGCTGTGCTGCAGGAGCTGGAAGGCGCGCAGTACGTGGTGCAGAAAATCAAGCGCAGTGAGCGCAAGCGTAACCCCTCGCCGCCTTTTATCACCAGCACACTGCAACAGGAGGCGGCGCGTAAGCTGGGCTTCAGCGCAAAGCGCACCATGCAGGTTGCTCAACAGCTGTACGAGGGTGTGGAGCTGGGCGCGCAGGGCTCTGTCGGCTTGATTACTTACATGCGTACCGACTCCACCCGCGTCGCCGCCGAGGCGCAGGCACAGGCGCGAGAATACATCGGCAAACAGTTCGGCGACCGTTACCTGCCCGAGAAACCGCCTCAGTACCGCTCGCGAGGCAGCGCACAGGATGCACACGAAGCCATCCGCCCAACCTCCGTCACGCGCACGCCGGAGTCGGTAAAAGCGTACCTCTCTAAGGAGCAGTACGAGCTGTACCGGCTGATATGGCAGCGGTTCGTCGCCAGCCAGATGTCGCCGGCGGTGCTGGATGTGGTGACGGTGGACATTCAGGCGAACCGCTACACTTTCCGCGCTACCGGCTCCAGCGTGAAGTTCGACGGCTTCATGCGCGTGTACGTGGAGGGCAAGGATAACGGCGAGCTGAGCGACGAGGAGCGACCGCCTCTGCCGCCGATGATGGAGGGGCAGGTGTTGACCCTGCTCAATCTGCTACCCGAACAACATTTCACCGAACCGCCTCCCCGCTACACCGAAGCCACGCTGGTGAAGGCGTTAGAGGAGAAGGGCATCGGCAGACCAAGCACCTACGCCACCATCCTCTCCACTATTGTGGAGAGAGGCTACGTGGAGTTGAAGGAGAAGCGCTTCTATCCGACGCCGCTTGGCATCGCGGTCACCGACTACCTGGTGAAGCACTTCCCGGACATCATGGACGTGCAGTTTACCGCCGGTGTGGAACAGCAGCTGGATGACATCGAGGAGGGGAAACAGCGGTGGACGGAAGTACTCCATGCCTTCTACGAGCCGTTTGCGCAGCGACTGGCGGAGACGGAGAAGAGCAGTGAGTTCGTACGCATCGAGCCAAAGGAGACCGACTACACCTGCCCCAACTGTGGCGCGAAGATGCTGCTGCGCGAGGGACGTTACGGCAAGTTCCTCGGTTGCTCGCGCTATCCCGAATGCAAGACCATCGTGAAGGTCACCCGCAGTGGCGAACCCGCTCCCCCCGACCGTCCCTCCGACGAAGTGTGCGACCAGTGCGGCTCGTCGATGGTCATCCGCTGGGGCAGATACGCCGAGTATCTGGCATGTAGCAACCAGCAATGCGGTGCGCGCAAGCCGATGGAGAAATCGCTTGGCGTGACCTGCCCGCAGTGCAAACAGGGGCAGATTGTAGAGCGCAAAGCACGCAAGGGCAAGATGCGTGGCAAGGTTTTCTACGGCTGTAACCGCTATCCCGAATGCGACTTCACGCTGTGGGACAAGCCGGTGGGCAGAGTGTGTCCGAAATGTGGCTCGCTACTGGTAGAGAAGCAGAACGGGCGGAAGCAGGTTACCATCGCCTGCTCCAACAAGGAATGCGACTACCGCGAGGATGCTCCGGCGGAAACGAAGGCGATGGCATCATAGGAAGGACAATCTGTCCTCTCTTATGCAATCCGCCCAGGCTGGACAGATAGCTCTGCCGATAGAGGTATCAGGCGGCGATATTGCCCTGGGCCAGCACCCAAGTAATCACGCCTGACAGACTAAAACAATCAGTAGCGATAACCCTGAGACAAAAGGAGGAGGTTATGAAGCTCTTTCTGGACACCGCCAACATCGAGGAGATTAAGACCGCCTGGAGTTGGGGCGCGATTGAGGGCGTAACCACCAACCCCTCGCTGGTGGCAAAGGAGGGGCGTCCGTTCAAAGAGATCGTGCGGGAAATTTGCGAAATCGTCAACCCGGGCGACATCAGCGCAGAGGTAGTGAGCCTTGACGCAGAGGGCATGATTCGTGAAGCACACGAGGTCGCCAGCTGGCATCCCAACATCGTGGTCAAAATCCCCATGACCAAAGAGGGCATGAAGGCAGTGAAAGTGCTCTCACGGGAGGGCATCCGCTGTAACGTCACGCTGGTGTTCAGCCTGTCTCAGGCGTTTCTGGCGGCGCAGGCGGGAGCCTATTACATCAGCAACTTCGTCGGGCGCGTGGACGATATCAGCGGCGAAGGCATGAACGCCGTACGCGACACGGTGAATATGATTAAAGAGTACGGCTTCACGAGCCAGGTGCTGGTCGCCAGCGTGCGCCATCCGATGCATGTGGTAGAGGCTTTGCGAGCAGGCGCACATGCCTGTACCGTGCCTTTCAAGGTGCTGGAGCAGCTCTATCAACACCCGCTGACCGACATCGGCATCCAGCGGTTCCTGGCGGACTGGGAGAAATCAGGCGCAAGCATTTTCTAGGAGATGCTACACAACATGGAATGGATATCCGGTTCTGTCACCGCGCCGCGTGGCTTTCGGGCGGCGGGGGTGCGCTGTGGCGTGAAGTCGCAGGGCAAAGACCTCGCCCTGATTGTCTCGGATGTACCGGCTACGGTCGCCGGCATGTTTACCACCAACAGGGCTGCCGCACCTTGCGTGCGTTACTCGCGCCATGTAATAGAGGCGGGCACTGCCCGTGCTATCGTCGCCAACAGCGGTAACGCCAACGCCGCTACGGGGGAAGAGGGCTTTGTGGACAACGTGCGCATGGCGCAGAAGGTGGCACAACTGCTGGAGTGCCCACCTGCTCAGGTGGTGACCGCCAGCACAGGCATCATCGGGCACAAACTGCCTGTGGAGAAGATAGAGGCGGGCATCGAGCAGGCGATGCTGGAGATCTCTCCAGAGGGCGCAGAGGCTGCCGCCGAAGCCATCATGACTACCGATACCGTACCCAAAGCGGAGGCTGTCAGCCTGAAACTACCCGAAGGCGAGGTGCGAATCGGCGGTATCGCCAAGGGCGCAGGCATGATTGCTCCTAACATGGCCACGATGCTCTGCTTCCTGACCACCGATGCGCAGATTTCCGCTCCCGCCTTACAGCAGGTGTTGAAAGACGCGGTGGAGCGTTCCTTCCACTGCCTGACCATCGACTCCGACACCAGCACCAACGATATGGTGGTGATTCTGGCAAACGGGCAGTCAGGCGTGGACGTGCACCGCTATCTGGACGATTTCCAGATGGCGTTAGAGAGCCTGTGCGTGCGTCTGGCTCAGCGTATCGCGCGGGACGGCGAAGGGGCGACCAAGCTGGTGGAGATTGAGGTGCGCGGTGCACCCACCTTCACACAGGCGCGCAAGATGGCAAAGACGGTTGCGGAGTCGCCCCTGGTGAAGACCGCCCTCTTCGGCAACGACCCGAACTGGGGGCGCATTCTGGCAGCGATGGGGCGTAGCGGGGTGGATTTTGACCCCGATAGGGCGCATATCGCTC
>BEHS01000202.1 GCA_002898895.1 bacterium HR16
CATCAGCGCTACCGCATTTGCTGGTAACGGCGCGGTTGCCATGTTTAGCAACGGGAATGCCTGCTGCCGCAGCCACGAACGCTACCGCCGTCGATACGTTGAACGTCTTGACCTTATCCGCTCCGGTGCCGCAGGTGTCTATCAGATCCGCCTTGCGCCGGGAATGCACCGTTACTGCGTGACGGCGCATGGTCTCGGCACAGCCGGCAATCTCCTCGGCGGTCTCGCCCTTCATCCGCAGAGCGATCAGCCAGCCGGCGGTCTGTGCGGGCGTGGTCTGTCCGCTCATAGTGGCTTCCATCAGCGCGGCGGCTTCGGCGCGGGTCAGGTTTTGTTTATCCACGAGCTTAGCAATAGCTTGTTGCACGGTCATACCATATCCCCCTATCCTACCTCACGAATATGCAGCGGAGGCTCTGCGTTGAGCGATTGGCAACCGTCGGCGGTAACCACCACCAGGTTTTCGATGCGCACCCCGAAGCGCCCGGGCAGGTAGATGCCCGGCTCAATGCTAAAGCACATACCCTCTTCCAGAATCTGCTTGTTGCCTTGCACGATATATGGAGGTTCATGCACCGACAGCCCGATGCCGTGCCCGGTGCGATGCACAAAGAACTTGCCATAGCCCGCTTTTTCAATCACTGCACGGGCGGCGGCATCTACCGACTCGGCGGTCACGCCGGGTTTCACCGCTTCGCGTGCGGCGTAGTGCGCATCATACACAATCCTGTATATCTTCTGTATCTCCGGCGTGGATTCGCCAATGCACACGGTGCGCGTCATGTCGGAATTGTAGCCATTGAGCCTTGCACCGTAATCCATGACCACCACATCGCCCGGATGCAGCACCGTATTGGTGGTGCGGTAGTGGGGCTGGGCGCTGTGCTTGCCTGCCGCCACAATGGGCAGTCCGAAAGCCATTTCCGCTCCTTGCGCTTCGATCTCCGCCTGTATTGCGCAGGCGACCTCACGCTCGGTATTGCCCGCCACGCAGAGCGCCAGCCCCGCTGCAAGGGCGTTGTCGGCATAACGCGACGCTTGCGCGATGTGCCACAGCTCATCCTCGTCTTTGCGAATACGTGCTGCTGCCCAGATCTCAGTGCCGGGGCGATACAACGCAGTGGGTAGAATCTGTTGTAGCTTTAACAGGAAGAGCGCGGGCAGTTCCTCGTCAATAGCGATAATTGCCGTCGCCAGGTCCATCTGCTGCGCCACCTCGCGCAACACGGGGTCCACTCCCTCATGGTCCTCCCACACCCGGATTTCACCTACCCCGAACGCTTCCTGCCGTGCGCTCTCCGCGCTGAGTGCGGGAACAATCAGCACCGGCTTCCCCTCTGCGGGAACCAGCAGCGCCATGAAACGCTCATGCGCGGGTTCTACGAAACCTGTGAGGTACTGCATATTGACTGACGGCGCGGCAACAAAACAGTCTACTCCCTCCCGCAGCATCGCCTCTTGCATCATCGTCAGACGGCGATGAAGAATATCCGTATTCATCGTTGTCCCCCCTGTCCTCTTTTTCACAGACACCACAAGGAGCTGCTAGCCTGTACGCATGTTCAAGAAATTGCGCAGCAGGTCTTTACCCGGCTGCGTTAAGATAGACTCAGGATGAAACTGCACTCCCTCAACAGGGAACTCACGGTGTCGTACACCCATAATCTCTCCGTCATACGTTTCCGCCGAGATTTCCAGACAATCCGGCAGGCTCTCGCGGGCAATCACCAGAGAGTGGTATCGCGTGGCTTCAAAGGGGTTGGGCAACGAGCGGAACACCCCGCGCCCGTCGTGGTAAATGGCGGAGGTCTTACCGTGCATCAGCTGTCTCGCCCGCACAATCTCTCCGCCAAACGCCGCGCCGATACACTGATGCCCCAGGCACACGCCGAGGATGGGCACTTTGCCTGCGAAACGCTGGATGAGGGGCACGGAAATCCCCGCCTCTTTGGGCGTGCAGGGACCCGGCGAGATGACGATATGCTCCGGCTGCAGCTGTTCTACCTCTTCCAGCGTGATGGCGTCGTTGCGGTATACTTTCAGGTCCGCACCCAGCTCGCCGAAGTACTGCACCAGATTATACGTGAAGCTGTCGTAATTGTCGATAATCAGTAACATTGCTGTTCGCTCCTCACTCCAGGCCTGCCTCTGCCATTTCCACTGCCCGCATCAGCGCACGCGCCTTGTTTAAACACTCCTGATGCTCACGCTCCGGCACCGAATCCGCTACAATACCTGCCCCCGCCTGAATATAGGCGACCCCGTTCTTTATCACTATCGTGCGGATGGCGATACAGGTATCCATGTCACCGCTGAAGCTGAAGTAGCCGACCGCTCCTGCATAGATGCCACGCCGTGTAGGCTCCAGCTCTTCGATAATCTCCATCGCACGCACCTTCGGCGCGCCCGAAACCGTGCCCGCCGGGAAGCAGGCACGCAAGGCGTCGAAAGCGTCTTTGTCCGGAGCAAGCCTGCCTTTCACGTCGGAGACGATGTGGATCACGTGCGAGTACTGCTCGATGGTCATCAGTTCCTCTACGCGCACGGTACCGTAGGCGCACACCCGCCCTAAATCGTTGCGCCCCAGGTCCACCAGCATGACGTGTTCGGCACGCTCCTTCTCATCCGCCAGCAGTTCCTGCGCCAGCCGTTTGTCGTCTTCGGGCGTCTTGCCGCGCGGTCGAGTGCCTGCGATGGGGCGCGTGGTGGCGATGCGCTTCTCCACCGTGACCAGAATCTCCGGCGACGCCCCTGCCAGCACCACGTCGTCCAGCTCCAGATAGAACATGTAAGGCGAGGGGTTCAGAGAGCGCAACGCGCGATATACATCAAAGGGATGCGCCTGAATAGGAGCCTGCCACCGTTGCGAGATGACCATCTGTGTGCCGTCGCCTGCGGCAATGTACTCCTTCGTTCGCGCCACCGCCTGCTGATACTGCTCCGGGCTCTGGTTCGGTGTGAACACCACGGGCGTTTGTCTCGCCGGTGTCTTGGGAGACGGAGGCAACGGCGCACGCAGTCGTTCTATCATCTCGTCCACACGCGCACACGCCTCATCGTACGCTTTATCTGCGTCACCCTGCACGTGTGCGTTGCTTAGCCCGATGATACGATGGCGCACGTGGTCAAAAATAAGCAGCGAATCCGCAAGCAAAAAGCAACTATCGTCCACCTGCAGGTCGTCCACCGTTTGCTCGGGCAATCGCTCGAAGAAGCGCACCATGTCGTAGGCGATGTAACCCACCAGCCCACCGACGAAGCGAGGCAGCTCCGCAGGCAGCGCGATACGATAAGGGCTCAACAGGCTTTTAAGACGGTGTAACGGGTCCTGCCCCTGCGGCAGCGTCTCGGTGATTACTTCTCCGTCGCGGATGAGGCGTATCTCACGCCCCTTACTGCGGAACACCAGAGCGGGTTCAGTGCCCAGAAACGAGTAGCGCGCGATGCGTTCGCCGCCGGCCACGCTCTCCAGCAAAAACGAGTATCTCCCCCGCGCGATTTTGCGAAACGCCGAAACAGGCGTCTCCATATCCGCCAGTATCTCGCGGTAGACGGGTATCAAATTGCTTTGCTGCGCCAGACGATGGAACTCCTCTCGCGAGGGAGAGAACATCTGCGTTTCCCCTCCGATACCTTCATTGGATGGTAGCGTTATTATAGCAGATTCGAGCAAGAGGCGTCTACCGTTTTGCCAGTCTATCCATCAACCCCGGCTCGCCCTGCTCGATGCGGAACAGTTTATCACGGCTACGTGCGCCCTGCACCAGTATCACTTTGCTTTTGGGGATGTCCAGCGCCTTCGCCAGTAGCTCACGGCAGGCTTCGTTCGCCTGCCCCTCTGCGGGAGGCACGGTAACCCGTACACGCAGAGTCTCGCCATCCCAGCCTTCCACCTCGTTGCGCGATGCGCGGGGAGTCACCCGCACCTTCAACAACCAGCCGCTCATCCCCCTATCCTCAGCAGCTGCGCCGCAACCAGTGCGACGGTGTTGTTCAGCGCGTGCATCCAGATACAAGGCAACAGGCTACGGCGCTCCACGAACACCCCACCCAGCATCAAGCCTATCACGAAGACCGCTATCCAGCCGAGGTAAAGCTGCGGATGCAACACCGAGAAGACCAGAGCGGAAACAACAATGCCTATCCATCGGTTACCCGTACGCGCCCACAAGGCGTTCAGCAACACTCCCCGGAAAAAAACCTCTTCGAACAGCGGTGCAAACACCGCCGCCACCAGAAACAGCAACACCGTGACCCAGAGGGGATTTTCCGACGACGCCACACCGGCGATAGGGTGAGACGGACTGGGTATTGACGGCAGCAATACCTGCACAACCACCACAGTAATCAACAGCACCGGCACCATCGCCACGTAAGCGGCCGTCCCCCAGGCAAGATGCTCAGACAGGGGTCTCCACGTCCAGCCGAGGTCGCGCCAGCTGACTCCATCTCGCCTCATCTGCCGATGTAGCACCCATAAAGCAGCACCTCCCGTCGTCACCTGCACCAGCGCTACCAGCACCACCAGCAGCGGCGTAGACGGCGGTAACGTACGGGCAAACAGTCCGGCAATCCATCCACCGAGATACGTTGCGGTAAAATAAGCCACCAGCCCCCACATCACCGTATCGGCGTAGCGGGGCGGTAGCACGGGCGCAGCCGGCCGGGCAGAGCGTAAGGTGCTTTTCCACACTGCGTACGCCAGCCACATAGTCACCCCACCCAGCATCAGCGACGCGACCACCGCAAACACGGCAATCAACACCCACTGTAAGCGGTTCGCCTCCTGGCGTGCCTGCACATCCCACCTGCGGGCAGATTCGGTGTCCCCCGCCAGAAACTCCAGATGCTTCAGGGCAAGTAAGCGCGTCCAGCCCAGGTTCGCCTCCTCAATCGCGCGACGGAACTGCTCCTTCTCTGCAGGAGACGGGCGGCGGCGTTCACCGTATACCGACCGACACCAGCGCAGGATGGCTTGCTTTTGCTGTGGGGAAAAACGCGTAGGGGCTTGAGGCATCCGTTGCAGTAGCCGGTTAATCCGCTCACGAGAGGCATCTCGCCCTGTAGCACTCGCCCGGTCCTCCAGCAGAATCACCGCCCGTACCAGCGCGCCCAGTGGCGCATCTTTCCCTGTCAGCAGTTTTAGCAGTTCATCCCAATCCGCCCCACGCACCGTCCCAAAAGGCAGCACCTCCCCATACAGCGTCTGGGCGGTGAACTCGGCTTGCCTCACCCGGGTGCTCCACATGTCGATGCGGTCGGTCAGGCGGGGGCGCAGCATCAGCAGGTTCGACAACACAATAATCAGAAACAGTGCCAGCGCCACCAAAAAAGCAAATCCGCCCCCCTGTGAGGGCTCTTCGACATCAGGTGGACTGTTCCACATGCGAACTCTCCGGCGCAGGTTGCTCCGTATCGCCTGGTACGGGTTCAATATCCACCGTCGCTTCGGGAGGCGGAACGGACAGGTAACGCTCCACGAATTCCAGCATCCCATGAAGAGCCGAGCGCAGCTCAATGGCAAATCGCTGGCGTGCTGTTCGCAGGTCCTCAATCGCCTTGCGGTGCTGCTCAAACTGCTGGCGCACCTGCAGTTCCGCTTGAGCACGAATAACCTCTGCTTCGCGGTGCGCGCTGGCACGCAGCTCATCGGCAGTGCGCTGAGCCAGTACCAGCGCCTCCTTCATCGCTTCTTCGATAGCACGGTAGCGTTCCAGCTCCTGCTGCATCTGCGCGACCTGCTCCCTCAGGTGAGCGTTTTCTACCACGACCGCCTCGTAGTCCGCCCCAACCTCTGCAAGAAACTCGTCTACCTCGCTGGCGCGATAGCCACGCAGGGCGCGTCGGAACCGCTTGTTGGTGATGTCTATCGGTGTTAGTCGTACCGGTGTACTCATCGCTACAACCGCCACAATAACTGACGTACAATCTGGATGATAACCAGCGCCACGAAGGGACTGAAGTCCAGCCCATACCGCCACGGAGGCATCATCTTGCGAATCGGGTCCAGAATCGGTGAGGTGATACGGTTCAACGTACGCGGCACCGGGTGCCAGGGACTCCACTTCACCACATTGGCGTACATCAGCCACGACAGAATCACATCCGCCAGTATCGCCCACGTCAACAGCTGCAGGAGCAGGTCCAGAATACCCATCATTGCTGCGTGTTCTCCCCAGCGGTGGGTGTAGTGTCACGAGTCATAGTATCACGGATGTTCTTGCGCACCGCTTCCATCTGGTCGACAGGCATCATCGGGAAGCGACGCAGCAGTTCCTGCCACGTTTCTACCGCCTTTTCTCGCTCGCCAAGCCGGGCGTATACGTGTCCCAATGTGTTCCACACGAACCACTCGCAGGGAAACTTTATCGCCTGTTCCAGATACTCCCTGGCTTTGGCGTAGTCTCTCTTGCGAATATAGTAGTACTGCCCCAGCTCGTAGTACATGTCATAGACATTGGGGTTGTTACGCAGACCTCGCTGATACAGCGCCACCGCCTCATCATCGCGGTCGGAGCTCCACAGCAGCCATCCTGCGTTCTCATACAACGAGATGTTGTGCGGATCGAGCATGATGGCAAAATAGGTCATGTTAATCAGGTGTTCATGTTGACCATCGTGCCACCAGCGGTCCATCTGCACAATCCAGCGGTCTACCACCCCGTCGAAGATAGCATCTATACGCTTCTGCACCTCTGCGGGCAGAGGCTGCGGCTGCGCCTGTACCGATGCGAATAGCGCACATACCAGACCGGTCATCCAGAGCCATTTCATTGTGAATAGTCCTTTCCCTTTCTCTCAGGTGTTTACTTCTATTGTCGGCAACCGCACCGTCCTGT
>BEHS01000203.1 GCA_002898895.1 bacterium HR16
GGTGCAGAAGTACTGGTCACACCTTCCCTGGCGAGGCGATTTGACCGCCTACGTGGCAGATAACCCCTATCGTGCGCTCATTGACACCTCTCACGCCACGCAGGTACTGGGGTGGCACGCAAAGCGTTCATGGCGAGATGAGATGAAATAACCCCCTCGTTTCTGGCTGGGCGCACTTCAGTAAAGACCATCAAGTGCCGATAATGGGTATAGCCTTGCGACAAAAGGGATGAGAACATGAGCGCCCAGCCAGAATATGCCTTCAGCGAGGAGCAATTTGACGCACTGCGCGAAATCGCTAACATCGGGATGGGTAAAGCCTCTTCGGCTTTAGCTGACCTCATCAACACCACAATACTTATCAATGTACCGCAGGCGGTTTGTGTGCCAATCGGCAATCTACCGGACGTTCTGCGCGACCCCGAGCAAATCACTGCGGGCATCTACCTGCAGGTAACCGGGGATGTGCCCGGTCATGCCACGTTCATCTTCGATGTGCAAAGCGCGCACCGCCTGGCTGGTGTCTTGCTGGGAATGCCGGAGGTAAGCCTGGATGAAGTAACCGCCTCTGCGCTCATGGAAATCGGCAACATCATGCTCAGTGCGTATCTCACCGCCATCAGCGACTTCACAGCACTGCAGCTCCTTCCCAGCCCGCCTGTGATGGCGGTGGATATGGGAGGTGCAATCCTCAGCGCCGTTATTGCAAACATGCGGGATCTCGACGATTTTGCCGTGACCATCGCTACCGACATCTACGACCCAGATGGGCTGATTTCCGGCACGTTCGTCTTCCTGCCCGAGCCGGGCGGTATCCAGAGAATCCTCCAGGCGATAGGGATGGGTTAAAGCAATGGGTGTTAACCTGACTGTTGGCATGGGAGAGATACAGGTGGTTCGCGGTGCAGGTAATGTGTTGACCGCTTTGGGTTTGGGATCTTGTGTCGGAGTGTGTTTGTACGACCCGTTGACACGCGTGGCGGGTATGGTGCATGTGGTACTGCCCAAAAGCCAGGCGAGCAAGACGGGGGAGTTACCGGGTAAGTTCGCGGACACTGCTATTCCCGCCATTGTGCAGCGGATGGTGGAGCAGGGGGCAAGCGTTTCGCGTTTAAAAGCGGCGATAGCCGGGGGAGCGCAGCTTTTTCAGTTTGGCGTGAGTAGCTCTCTGGACGTGGGAGCGCGCAACGCTGAGGCGGTGATAATCGCCTTGCGCGAGGCAGGCATCCCGTTGCAGGCGAAGGATGTTGGGGGAAGCGCAGGACGCACCCTTCGACTCATTTCAGACAACGGGCTGATTGTGGTGCGCACGATAGGAGGCGCGGAACGCGAGCTGGCGGTGCTGGGTAATATTCTTGCCTCGTCGGGGGTGGCAGCATGAGCGCAACAGGCACACCGGAAAAACTGCAGCAGCTGGTACAGACCATTCGAGACCTGCCTGCGCTACCCGAAGTCGTTGTGCGTGTGATGCGCATGACGGAGGACCCTCGCTCGGATGCACAAAGCATAGCAAAGGTCATTGCGACCGACCAGGCGATGGCAGCGCGTGTGCTCAAGCTCGCCAACTCCGCCTTCTACGGTCTGCCTCGGCGTGTGAGCACCCTTTCGGAGGCAGTGGTTATTCTGGGATTTCGTACCATCAAGAACCTTGCCATTGCCGCTTCTACCTTCGAGCTGCTCAACCGCGAGATTGCCGGATACTGGCTACAGCGGGGCGAGCTGTGGAGACACTCTCTGGCTTGTGCGATCGGTGCGCAATTGATTGCGCGAAAGGTACGCTTGCCCGTCGTCGAAGAGGCGTTCGTTGCCGGACTGCTACACGATATCGGCAAGGTGGCGATTAACCTCTTCGTGCGCGAGCAATTTGACCAGATTATGGAACGCGCCCAGCAAGACCGCATCCCCTTTGTGGAGGCGGAGCAGGCGGTACTCGGTTTTAACCACGCCATGGCGGGCGGGCTGATCGCCGAGAAGTGGAACTTGCCGCCCTCACTGGTTTCCGTGATTAAGTACCACCATCAGCCCTCCAGTGCGCCGGACAAAGATCTGATGATTTCCGTCGTGCATCTGGCAGACATTCTGTCCATCACGATGGGCATCGGAATCGGTGGAGATGGACTGTACTACGCACTCGAAGAGGGCACGCTGGCGACGCTTGCGTTTGAACAGGCGGATATCGACGAACTGTGTGAGCAAATCGTAGACCAGATGGCTCGAGTAGTCAACTTGCAGGAGCAACCGGAGGTAGTATTGCGGTGAGAACAACATCTATTGCGGACGATTACCTGTGGTTTTGCGAACAGGTAAAACGGAAGACGGGATTAGACCTGCAGCAATACAAACGCCCGCAGATGGAGCGCCGCCTGCGCTCGATGGCGGACCGCGTGGGCGCACACAACCTGGAGGAGTACTGGGCGGTTCTGGAAAGGGATGCTCAGCAGTTTGCGTACTTTATCGACCGAATCACCATCAACGTCTCCGAGCTGTTTCGTAATCCGGAGAAGTTCGAGGAACTGCGTCAGGTAATCCTTCCCCAGCTGCGCCGACTAAGTAGTTCGCTAAAGGTATGGAGCGCAGGGTGCTCGTACGGGGCGGAGCCGTATTCGCTCGCCATTTTGCTGGAGGAGATGCGCCCGCTGTCCTACCAGATTCTCGCCACCGACGTGGACGAGAGCATCTTGAGCAAGGCGAAAGAGGGCTTTTTCGCACCTGAGGATATGCGCAACGTCTCGCCAGAATGGAAACAGAAGTACTTTATACAGCAGGGCAATCGCTACCAGGTGAAGCCGGAACTGAAGCGGAACATCATCTTTCGCAAGCATAACCTGCTGGCAGACCCGTTTGAGACGGGCTTCCATCTTATCGTGTGCCGCAACGTGGTGATTTACTTCACCGAGGAGGCAAAGGACAGGTTGTACGTGCGCTTTTTCCAGTCGTTGGTACCGGGTGGGGTGCTGTTTGTGGGCAGCACCGAGCGCATTTTCAACTACCGTGAAATCGGCTATGAGATGCCACTGTCGTTTTTCTACCGCAAGCCGGCGATGGAACTGCGCCGCGTCGCATGAACATGGAATAACCAACAAGGAGGATGCTAAGGGGGAAGCAAGTGATGGGCAAGAGGATACTGATTACCGATGACGCGCTGTTTATGCGGGTCACTCTGAAAAATATCCTGACTCAGCACGGCTACGAGGTGGCGGGCGAAGCCACCAATGGGCGCGAGGCGGTGGAGATGTACAAAAGCCTGAAGCCCGACCTGGTGACGATGGACATCACCATGCCGGAGATGGACGGCATCAGCGCGGTGCGGGAGATAAAAAAAGTGGACCCCAACGCCCGTATCGTGATGGTGACCGCTATGGGGCAGAAGAATCTGGTGGTGGAAGCCATCCAGGCGGGCGCAAAGGATTTCATCGTCAAGCCGTTCCAGCCGGATCGCGTGATAGAGAGCGTACAGAAACTGCTGGGTAGCTGAGAGGAGCCTGAACTATGATGCGAGTGGAATACATCAACCCGTTTGTGAGCGCGGCGTACTCGGTGCTGGAGACGGTGCTGGGTGTTCAGCCAGAGAAGGGGCAGCTGGCGATGCGCCCCGGCATTTTCACCACCCAGCAGTGTAGCATCGTGATGGGCGTGACGGGTAAAGTGGAAGGCTCGGTTATCTACGGTATGAGCCTCGCGACTGCCGACAAAATCGCCTCGCACATGATCGGTCAACCCATCCGCACCTTCGACGCACTCGCCGCCAGCGCCATTGCCGAACTGGGCAATATGATTACGGGCAATGCAGCATCACTGCTGTCTGATAAGGGGTACACCTGCCAGATTTCCCCTCCCAGCATCATTCGAGGCAGTAATGTGAAAATCTCTACCGTCAACGCACCTGCGCTGGTAGTGCCCATGCTTCTGGGGGAGTTTGGCTCTATCGAAATCAACGTCAGCTTACAGGAGAGAAAATAAGATGCGTGTAGAAGACCGTGCCGCCATGTCTCTGCTGGTATCCATGTTGCGCAACGAACAGCAGGGGCAAGAGTATCAGGTCAAACTTTTGCGCAAAACGATGGACGCCCAGCAGCAAACAGGCGAACAGCTGGTACAGATGATTGAGGACGCCGGGAAGACGCTCGATATCCGTGCTTGAGCGCTGATGGGTGGTACAGGCACTTCTGACTCTGGGCAGAGACCCTAAGGAGGGAGGCTTTCGCAATGCCGCATGAGGAGCAAAATCTGTACGTGCAGGCGCAGGTGGGAGGCGAGATGATAGGCTTTCCGGTAGGGGCAGTGCGGGAAATCATCCATGTTCCTCCCATCTCGCGTATCCCTCGTGCGCCACGCTGGTTGCGCGGAGCAGCCGCGTTGCGGGGGCAAACTATCCCCATTGTGTGTCTGCGGGAGCGGTTCGGCATGGAACCTGTACAGCCTTCCCCGCAGATGCGCATCGTGGTGGCTGAAGTATATGGACAGGCGGTAGGTTTTCTGGTAGATAGCGTGTACACCGTGCACCGCTTTACAGAGAGCGACATCGAACCGCCTGCCGCTCTCTTGCTGAACGAGCAGAACAGTTATGTGCAAGCCATCGGGCATGATGGCGAGAAACTCGTGTTGCTACTGAACCCCAACCACTTGCTGGAAAAGAAGCAGATAGAGAAACTGAACCACTTGCAATCCTCCTCACAGTAGAGCGTCAAGCATAATCCCCAGCATCTTAGCCAGACCATTAAGCAAAAAAAACGGCGGGGTAGCTAGCCCCGCCAAATGCGCACAGTCTCCCGTGTTCGCTTGTTGTTGTGTAGAGGGTGCTGTTAAGCCTGTCTTCATCGCCGCGAAGGAATAACCCGAGCGATGATTGCTGTTTGTTATCTTCTCGTCGCGGCGTCTCCCTCTTTCCGTCTATTATTATATCATGGCTTTTGTTAAGAAAATGTTAAGATTGAGATTTTGTGCACAAGATGATTACGAATTCAGGACATAGCATTATACCTGCTCTGACAATAAAATCACTGGCTCAAATTGGATATATCATAAAGAGACATCATAGAGGCGATTTGTGTGTTAATTCTACCGCTGAGCTTACCCCGGCGTACTGCAACCAGCTCCGCCAGAATGCTTACCGCGATTTCGCCCACCGTCTCTGCGCCGATGTCCAGGCCAAGCGGGGCATGTACATTGGCGACCTGTTCCAGCGTGGCTTCGCCCCTTTGCAACAGGTCGCGGTAAATCACCGTGATTTTACGCTTGCTGCCGATCATACCCACGTACGCCGCCGGTTTGTGCAGAGCGACACGAAGAGCGTCTGCGTCGTGCCGATGACCACGTGTGACGATAACGATGTATGTACGGGAATCCGCAGGCAGCTCCTGCAAGCTCTGCGCGATGTCGCCCACGATACACCGTGAGGCGGTAGGGAACCGTTCGGAGTTGGCGAAGGACGGGCGGTCGTCTATCACCAGTACATCGAAACCCGCCGCCGATGCCATCGGCGCGAGCGCATGCGCGATGTGCCCCGCACCTACCAGCACCAGCACGGGTTGTGGTTGCACAGGCTCTATGTAAACCTCTATACCCTCATGGAGAGAGGTATACAGCGTTTTATCCTGCTGAAGAGCTCTGCGGGACGCTTCCTGCAGAGCCTCTCGCCACTCTTCCGGCGGTTCGGGAGTAATGTCCTCTTCTGCCACGCAGAAGGCGTCGCCCGAATGCTCGTGCCCCTGTGTGACCAGCACCCACGCGCCCTTTTCGCCAGCATCCTGTAACCGCTGAGCAGCTTGTAGCGAGGTCAGCCACCGCTTCGGCTCGGGCTGGATGATCACCCACACCCTGCCGCCGCATATCAAGCCGTCATCGTAGCCGTAGTCGTCATCCATGCGAAAAACGTGCAGCTGCGCCTTACCGTTGCGCAGGGCGTTGAGGGCGAGGCGGCGCACCTCCATCTCCACACAACCGCCACCTATCGTACCGTGCATCACCCCGTCACGCTGTACCAGCAGGCGTGCGCCCGGGCTCTGTGGAGCGGAACCCGACTTGCGCACCAGCACGCAGTGTGCGTGGGGGGTATCGTTTTGCGCCAGGCTGATAGACAGAGCAAGACTCTCCAATTGCGTTATCCTCGTTCTGCTTCGTATCTCCTCTACGCCTTAGTTTACCTCACGGAAGGCGTTTTGTGTGAAATCTCTGTTTCTCTCAGCGGGTATTGCACTAAACATGATTTGTATGATATAATTAGTCAACAATTACTTTATACTGGAGGCAGAACATGGCGAGCACAAACGGACCAATATGGATGCACCTCAGCGCGGACGGCAAATGGGAAGGTGGGATGCGCACGCGCCTGCAGGTGCGCGATTTTGAACCTTTCTACACCGACGAGCCGCCCTCGTTCGGTGGACAGGACAGCGCACCCAATCCGATGGAGCTGCTGCTGGCTGCGCTGAACGGCTGTTTGACGGTAATGACGCAGGTTATCGCACGCGAAAGGGGCATCGAGGTGCGCGGCATCACCCTGCACGCCGAGGGTGATCTGGACCTGCGGGGCGCGATGGGCGACCCGAACGTACCGCCGTACTTCCGCACGGTGCGCGAAAGGGTGGAACTGGTTACTTCCGCCTCGCCGGAGCAGGTTCGGGCGCTGCAGGAGGAGGTACAGCGCCGTTGCCCGGTATACACCCTGCTGAAAGCGGCGGGAGTAGAGGTGCGCAGCGAGTGGCTTGCTTCCTCGCCTGTCGCCGAACCTGTGGCGCGATAGGGTTGGGCGCGGACGCCAGCCCGGCTGCGCAAGCTCTGAAGAAAAGGCGGGGGGAAACCGGTCGCGTGTCGCGAATCA
>BEHS01000204.1 GCA_002898895.1 bacterium HR16
GTAATCCAGCATACTCAGTTCGATGCGCGTGGTCAGTGTTCGGTCCCCGCTACGGGCAATTACCTTGCCTTCCAGCAAACGCAGCGCGGGGTGAAACTCCCAGAGGACACCTGCTAAACGCTGGGAGATTTGCTTCGGCTGGAGTGCGGCGCCTGGAGACTCCCTCACATACACGGTGGTGTTCTCCGGGGCGAGGATGCGCCGTTGAGCGGGCGTGAATCGCTCCGCGGGCAGGTAGACAGGATATTTGAGGAACAAGCGCAACATCTCCTCCTCGCCCAGCGGGCTGAGTGCGGGTAGCAGAGGGGGCATCCGCATCAGCTCGTGCACGCACCGGTCTATCGCCTGTTGCCGGGTGGTGGGGAAAGAAATGCCCGGTACCGAGGGGCGTATCCCCTGCCGATGCAGCTGCCGGGCGCGAGGAATCGCCTGCATCAGCACATCGCGCAGGCGCAGGGCGCGTCCCTGAAACAGGTCTTTCTGCCTCTCCCGTTGAGCAGGAGACTGATACAGCTCATAGCCCGGCGGTTTGCCCTCTCCCGTAGAATAAGCTCGCCACGACAGGTCAAAGACGTATGCGATGCCAGCCAGCACATCTGCCAGAGAGGTCTCTTTGACACACAGCACCGCTCGCCACTCGGCGCACTCGCGTGACACGCGCAGGGAGACGCCCGACACCTGGCTCAACTGTTTCAGGGTATCGCGCAGCGGTTTGCCCAGCACCTCTACCGTCACGCGCTTCGCCAGTCTCCCGTCGCCTCGCCACGTAGCGATACGGTACGGTGCAAGTGGGTCGGCAGGCTGCTGGGCAGGAGATGGCATTGCATCCCCGCGGAGGACCGTGCTCGATAACCATAGTGCTACCACGAAGAGGTATCTCGCACGGTTCGGCAGGAGCCTTACACTCCGCAAGAAGGGTGTTAGAAGGGCTAATGGTCTGCCAAGCGTGATTCTCGAAGTCGTGGCGAGGCAGTCTCGCCTTGCTGTCATTCTGAGTGGAGCGAAGAGTCTCGTCTTAGCGACAGATTGAGATGCTTCACTTCGTTCAGCATGACAGGGAACGGTTGTCATTCTGAGCGAAGCGAAGAATCTCGTCTTAGCGACAGGTTGAGATGCTTCACTGCGTTCAGCATGACAGGCAACGGTTGTCATTCTGAGCGGAGCGAAGAATCTCGTCTTAGCGACAGATTGAGATGCTTCACTGCGTTCAGCGTGACAGGCAACGGTTGTCATTCTGAGCGAAGCGAAGAATCTCGTGTTATCGCTACTCCGAGATGCTTCGCTGGCGCTCAGCATGACAAAATAGACTGAAAACTGCCTTTGCTCAGAAGATGGACGTCCAAAGACTGACGATTGACAGGCTACCAGTCTTCCCGCAAACTTAAGGGCGTGTAATATGCGCTTCAGTGCACTTGAACAGGCTGAAGCCTGCACGACGAACCGGGGCATCATGGCAATCACCTCACATAGTCCGCATCCTCCGGGCGCCATATCGTGTCGCGCACGGTGAGGTACAGCGTTCTCGCCGCGTCGGCACGGGTGATGGGGCCCTCCGGGAAGAAGCGAGTACCCTCCTGTTCAAAAGCCTCTACGCCATCCCACAGTATAGAGGTAATATGATGTTTGCGCAGGGTTTCGATGGCGACCGCGTGCGGCGAATCGAGCGGTACATCCGTATAGCTGGGCTTCTCAGGAGCAACGGGTGTCCATCGCCCCAGTTTGGTCATCACACCAACCAGCCACTGCGCGAACAGCCCGCGCGAAATGGGTGCGTCGGGGCGGAATAGCGTCTCGTTCGGCTTGATGATGCCCGCTGCTACCAGACCCTCCACCGCCTGTCGCGCGGGGTGCTCTTCAGGCAGGTCGGTATACGGCAAAGCAGGACGGGCGATGTTCGTGAGGAAGCCTCCTTGCTTCAACCGATACCACAGCCACCGTGCGGTGTCGGCGCGGGTGAGCATCTTGTCCGGCTCGAACCGCTCCTCCGGGAAGTATCCTCGCGCCGCCAGATACTGAATGGCGCGAAAGCCTCGCGTCTCGGCGGTGACGTCGGGGAACCAGTACAGGTACACCCCGTTGCGCAACAGAACCTCCTGCACCAGCCGCGAGGGGATGCGCTTCGGCTCGGTATCGTAGCGCAGAGCCAGCGCCGCCGCCGCGCCCGCCGCCTGTCCCATGTTCATGCGCACCGGTTCCATGCGCAGGGTTCCATACGCCACATGCGTGGCGGAAACAGCAGTGGACACCAGCACGTTGCGCAACCGAAGAGGCAGTAGAATGCCGAACGGAACCTGATACCAGGGCGTGTAGTTCACCAGCCAGAACTCTCCCTCGCCCAGGTCCGGCGAGTTCCAGTCGGTTTTGGGCTGAACCGCGTGCGAGTCCATCGGGTAGTCGCCGATGGCGATAGAGTCGGGGCGGAGTCGTTCGCGCGCCTTCCACACGTCGCTCTCGTTCATCAGCACGTGCCCCATGATGCGCCGCGCCTCACGTACATACAGCTGGGGAGGCACGTTGCCGTTGTCGCGATACTCATCCTCCGCCAGCCCGATGTTCTTCAGTCCCAGCTCGGTCTGTATGTAGTACAGGTAGCCCAGCGCATGCCACTTGTAGCGTTCGGCAATCTCGTCGCGTCGTTTCCAGCCGGCGGTGGGGTAATCGTAGTTGATTCCGGGCAGGTTACTGCCCTGCGGATGCTGGTTGATTTCACACTTTCCGCCCGGGATGCGTCCGTACAGGTATGCCCATGTCTTCTCCCAGGGCGGGGTGTGGATATAGTTCTCTTTATTGTAGAACGGCGGTTGGGGGATGGTCTTGTCCGCTCCCTGTCCGTAGTCCTTCACTGCCAGCAGGATAGCATAAGAGGGGATGCGCTTGTCGCCTTTGCCCGTGCTGCCGGGCAGGATGCGGTCGTTGGCGCGGTCGTAGTAGATGTGTCCGGCATGAGGCTCTTCCGGAGAACGCGGCTCGCGCCCGACGCGGAACGGCGCGCCCCCCCATGCCGCGATGTCGCCTTCATGCGTGGCGTCGATGAAGAGGTCGCCTTCAAAGGTTGCCTTGCGTCCGGTTAACAGGTCCTGCACCACGACAGCGCGTATTCGTCCGTTCTCTCTCACCACTTTTACAGGGCGCACGCGAAAGTACACGTGGATGTTGGGATGCTGTGCCACGATGCCTTTAATCAGCATATTAGCCACACGCGGTTCGTACGCCATGCCGTTGCCGGTGCCGTAGTATTGCTGAACCGCGCGGCGGAACTCCTCGAACAAGCCGTTGGAACGGGCAGGGTTACGCATATCGGTGAGGCTGACACCGTTGCTGATCATGCCCCCCAGACGGTTTGTCTGCTCCAGCAGGGCAACCGTGACGCCCTCGCGCGCGGCGGTAACCGCCGCTCCCACTCCTGAGGCGGTTCCACCTACCACCACCAGCGGATAGTGGATTCGCTTCGGCAGCTCGCGGAAGGTGCGCTCGCTTACCTCCGCGGACGCTTTTTGTGTGCCGTCCGCCATCTGCGCAACCACCCGATATCGGTAGGTCTGAGCGGGCATCAACGGCGCATCGTCGAACTGACGCGCCTCGGCGGGCAGTGTCGCAACCGGCTGTCCGTCGCGGAGCACGGTGTAGGACTGTACCTCGCCCTGCGCGGGTGGTAGCCAGTAGAGGCTGATCTGCGTGGGCGATTGTGCCAGCGCCTCCACGGCGGTGGGCTGTGCCTGCGCCGATGCTCCGATGATCACTATTGCGAGAATGACCAGAACCTTCCTCATCTCTCTCCCCCTTTACGCCTGAACCTGCTGCCGATTTTATTCGCTCTGCACCGGCGGTTTTCCTTACATGCACGGTAGCGCATGGTTTTATGGAATAACTCTCCCAGAGAGGGTTTTTTAATGATGCAGATGGGTTTTTACTCAAAATGGGCGGAATACCTCGCGGGTGCTGTTATCGCAGGGTTTGCGTTAGGGGTGCTGGCTCTCGTGCACCACTATGCGGGTCCCGATTTCGCCGTGCTTTCGTGGATACTTTTCTCTCTGGCAATAGGTGTGCTGCTTATTGTCGCGTTTCGAGCGCGTCGGCGTGCGCACCATGTCCAGCGAGCGGGCGAAGACGATCGCCTGCGCCTGCAAACCATGATGGAACACCTGCCGGTGGTGCTGTTTGCTGTAGACCGGCACGGATACTTCCTCTTCTCCAGAGGAAAGGGGCTGGCGCGCCTCGGGCTTGCACCGGACGAAGTAGTCGGCAAAAGCGTTTTTGAGGTCTATCGCAACTGCCCGCAGGTAACAGACGCCGTCCGTCGCGCTCTGCGAGGCGAGACGTTCACAGCGGTCGTTCAGGTTGGGGAACTGTGGTACCAGACCTACTACCTGCCGAGACGCAACGCTGAGGGACAGGTGCAAGAGGTCATCGGCGTTGCTCACGACGTGACCGACATCAAGCATATCGAGCGGCAACTGCAGAATCGTCTGCATATCGAGAACACCCTGTCGGCTATCGCTTCCAACTACATTCACAACCCGGATTTCGACAGCGCAGTGGAGTGGTGCCTCTCGGAGATAAGCCGGTTGTGTGGGGCGGAGCGCGCCGGGCTGTTCCTGCTCAATGAAGAGGGCGATGCCTTTGTGGTTGTGCACCGGTGGTTCCGCCCGGATAGCAGAACACGCCTGCTGGCGTGGAAAAGCATACCCGTGAAGTACCTCGAATGGGGTTTGCGCCGAATAGAGGACGGCTCCCCGCTTCTGGTGCAGCACGTGCACCAGCTACCTCCAGAGGCAGAGGCGATGCAACGCGCAATGCTCGCCACAGGAGCCGAATCGATACTTGCCCTTCCCGTGCGCGTGGAAGGGCAGCTCGTTGGCTTCATGAGTTTTGTGAATATTCGCGAGTCGGAACTGTGGCGCTTTGCAGATGTTTCCTTACTGCAATTAGCGGCGGACATCACCAGCGGTGCGCTGCACCGCAGGCGCATGATGCAGGAGTTACAACAAAACGAAGCACGCCATCGCGCCATACTGCAGGCGTTGCCCGACATGGTTTTCCTGCTGGACCCGGAGCTGCGCTTCTTGGAGTACCACTCTCTGGATTCCCAGCAGCTTCTGGTATCGCCAGAACAGTTTGTCGGCAAAACCGTTTGGGAGGTGCTTCCTGAAGAGGTTGCCTCGCAGACACAACGCGCCTTCGCACTTGCCCAGAGCACCGGTCAAACGCAGTCGTTTGAATATTCCCTGCAGCATCCCCTGTTTGGATTACAGTACTTCGAGGCGCGTCTGGCACCCTGTGGTGACGGGAACACCATTGCTGTGGTGCGCGACATCACCGAGCGTAAACGGGCGGAGCAGGAAATCGCCGCCACAAACGCCCAGCTGGAACAGGCACTGCTTCGGGCGCAGGAGCTGGCAGTGGCCGCCGAAGCGGCAAGCCAGGCTAAATCGGAGTTCCTCGCCAACATGAGCCACGAAATCCGTACCCCGATGAACGGCATCATCGGCATGACGGAACTGCTTCTGGGGACTCCACTGAACGAAGAGCAACGCGACTACCTGAAGACTCTGCGTTCCAGTGCAGACCTGTTGTTGTCCATCCTCAGCGATATTCTGGACATCGCAAAGATCGAAGCGGGTAAGATGATGCTGGAGCAGGTACCGGTAGACCTTCGTGAGGTGGGCGAAGACATTGTGAAGCTCTTCCATGCTCGCGCCCGGCAGAAGGACATCGCTCTGCGTGCCGACATCGCCGAGGGGTTGCCGAACGCCGTTCTGGCAGACCCCATGCGCTTACGCCAGATTCTGGCGAATCTGGTGAACAACGCTATCAAGTTCACCGAGCAGGGCGAGGTGGTGGTGGAGATCAGCCGTATCGCGGAGGAAGAGGGCAAAATATGGGTGCGTCTGGCGGTACGCGATACGGGTATCGGTATTCCACCGGAACGTCTTGAAAGCATCTTCGAGGCGTTCACTCAGGCGGACAGTTCCACTACCCGCCGCTACGGCGGAACCGGACTGGGCTTGACCATCTGCAAACAGCTGGCGGAGCTGATGGGCGGGCACATCCATGTGCAGAGCGAGGTGGGTGTAGGCAGCACCTTCTGGGTGGAACTGCCTCTACCTGTCGCGGAAACTGTCCCACAGCCGGTGCAGACCGAGCCATCTCCGCAGGGGAAAACCGACGTACCTGCAGGCTTGCGCATCCTGCTGGTGGAGGATAATGAGGTCAACCGCAAAGTGGCGGTGCGGATGCTGGAGCGGCTGGGTTGCGAAGTGGACATCGCCCATCACGGACAAGAGGCAGTGGAGAAAACAGCCGGTCAGCAATATGATATCGTCTTTATGGATGTGCACATGCCCCAGATGGACGGTTACGAAGCCACGCGCCTCATCCGCGAGCGCGAGAAAGGCTCAGGCAAACACCACGTCATCATCGCCATGACCGCCGACGCGATGGAAGGCGATCGCGAGCTGTGCCTGCAGGCGGGTATGGACGATTACCTCAGCAAGCCGTTCAAGGAGAGTGACCTCCGTGCGATGCTCGCCCGATGGGCGGCCTCCTCTGAGCGGGCGCAGCCTGTTGCGGCGTAGGGGTATGCTTAGCGCACACTGGTTACTAAACTCTGCTGTCCATCCTTTTGTCATGCTGAACGCAGTGAAGCATCCCTGTCATTCTTCGCGTCGCTCAGAATGACAACCGTTTACTGTTACGCTGAGCGTCAGCGAAGCATCTCGTCCTTTTTGTCATGCTGAACGAAGTGAAGCATCTCTGAGATTCTTCGCTCCGCTCAGGATAACAGGAATAGCGAGCGGGATTGATAGAATATCGGTTAT